>CAZYDL010000147.1:0-8509 GCA_964646305.1 uncultured Desulfobacula sp.
ACCCATTTTTTAAAGAGCAAAAGCTATATGCAAAAACCTAACCGGACACCACTGAATTTTAATAGACAATCTTATATTTTTTATCCTTAATCAAAAATTTAAAACTAATTTAATCGCAGACTGTTGCTATCTTTATCAAACCGGAACTCAATTATATCATCTGGATTAAAGTCTCCCCTAAGAATGGCCATGGACAAAGGATTCTCAATCTCCTGCTGAATAACGCGCTTTAAGGGGCGTGCCCCAAAAGCTGGATCATATCCTCTGTTTGCCAGATGTTCCATTGCCCTTTCATCAAGGTGAATACTTAGATTTCGTGTTTTCAGCCTTTGATTCAGCTTTTTAATCTGAATGTCGGCGATCTGCTTGATATTTTCCATTGTTAAAGCATGGAAAGTAATTATTTCATCAATCCTGTTTAAAAATTCAGGCCTGAAAGTTTCCCTTAAAGCCTCTGCAATGGAATGCTGAATATCTGCACCTTCCAGGTCATTGTTTCTACCTGCATTTTGTAAAAATCTTGATCCCACGTTGGATGTCATAATGATGATAGTATTTCTAAAATTTACTGTTCTGCCATGACCGTCCGTCATTCTTCCATCATCAAGAACCTGGAGAAGAACATTAAACACATCCCTGTGGGCTTTTTCAATTTCATCAAACAGGATCACAGAATAGGGCCGGCGCCTGACAGCTTCGGTTAAATACCCTCCTTCATCATATCCAACATACCCTGGAGGAGCACCAATAAGCCGTGCAACAGAGTGTTTTTCCATATATTCAGACATATCCACTCTGATTATATTTTCCTCGCTGTCAAAAATGAACTGGGCAAGGGATTTTGCAAGCTCAGTCTTTCCTACTCCTGTGGGACCCATAAAGATAAAGGTTCCTATGGGGCGGTCCTCGGGCTGCAGGCCTGACCTTGCCCTTCTGACAGCATTTGACACAGCATCAATGGCTTTTTTCTGGCCGATCACTCTTTTTGTAATATGATCTTCCATCTGTATCAGTTTTTCCTGCTCGCCCTTGAGCATTTTTGATACTGGAATTCCTGTCCAGACAGAAACCACCTCGGCAACATCTGAATCATCAACATCCTCTTTAAGCATCCCTTTCCCCTGCTGAAGGTCATTGAGTTCCTGCTTTTTTACTTGAAGATCTTTTTGCAGTTTTTCTAAGGTTCCATACCTGATCTGGGCAACCTGTTCAAGATCTCCCCTGCGCTCTGCCTGCTGGGCAAGGGTTTGATTATTATCAATATTTTCTCTTATGCTGCTTATTTCATGGATCAATTGCTTTTCACTGTCCCAGCGCAATTTTAAGGGATCAACCTCCTCTTTCATGGCAGCAATAGCCATCTCAAGTTTTTTAAGCCTCTCTTTTGAGGCTTTATCTTTTTCCTTAAGCAAAGCCTGGCGCTCAATTTGAGCCTGGGTGATTTTTCTTAGGATTTCATCAATAACTCTTGGCATGGAGTCAATCTCTATTCTAAGGCGGGATGCACACTCATCAATCAAATCCACGGCTTTGTCGGGCAGAAACCTGTCTGCAATATATCTATTGGACAAAGTTGCAGCAGCCACAATGGCAGAATCCTTGATTCGTATTCCATGGTGGACCTCATATTTTTCTTTAAGCCCCCTTAAAATGGAAATGGTATCCTCCACAGTGGGTTCTTTTGCCAATACCTGCTGGAACCGCCTTTCAAGGGCAGCATCTTTTTCAATATATTTGCGGTATTCATTTAAGGTTGTCGCGCCAACACACCTTAAACTACCTCTGGCAAGGGCTGGTTTAAGCATGTTGGAAGCATCCACAGATCCTTCGGCAGCTCCTGCCCCTACAACAGTATGCAGTTCATCAATAAAAAGAACGACTTCTCCCTGGGCAGATTCCACCTCTTTTAATACAGCTTTGAGCCTCTCTTCAAATTCACCGCGGAACTTGGCACCAGCAAGCAATGCTCCCATCTCAAGGGCAATGACACGCCTGTCTTTTAAGGTTTCAGAAACATCACCTTCCACAATTCTCTGGGCAAGACCTTCTACAATGGCAGTTTTACCTACACCTGGTTCTCCTATTAGAACTGGATTGTTTTTGCGCCTTCTTGAAAGAACCTGTACAATGCGCCGTATCTCTTCATCCCTGCCAATAACAGGATCAAGCTTGCCTTCCCTTGCAAGGCTTGTTAAATCCCGCCCGAATTTTTCAAGGGCCTGATATTTTTCTTCAGGGTTTTGATCTGTTACGCTTTGATTTCCTCTGATATCCTTTAATACAGATAAAACAGCATCCCGTGTTACACCATTTTGTTTTAAAATATTTAATGCGTCACCTTTTGTTGATATAAGAGCAAGAAGGATATGTTCAAGGCTCACATATTGATCCTGCATCTTTTGACTTTCAGAAAATGACAGATCTAAGATTTTCTTGCCCTGGCGTGAAAGATAGATGTCTCCTGCCCCAGATACTTTAACAAGTTTTTCAATGTTGGCCTGGATGGCTTTATTCAAAGAAGTTTTCTCAATACCGATTTTTCTGAATATGGAGAGGATAATTCCCTGATCATCCTCAACCATGGCCTTTAAAAAGTGAATTGGTTCAATGGCCTGGTTTCCATATTTCTGGGCAATATCCTGGGCTGATTGCACAAGTTCTTGGGATTTGACAGTCAATTTATCAAGCTTCATATGATTTCCTTTCATTACTTTTTATAATTTATAACATAAAGTAATGCAAAAACATAGAAGGTCAAGCCCTGTTCCAATTCTGCTTAATTATATTTTTGTATGTATGATGTTGGCACGGATACTAAAATGGCGACCGATGTCGCCATCTATTGATAATACTACTTTTAACGGACTACCTTGCTTGTTTTCTTCTGGATATTGAGGCGAAAACAATTAAACCGGTGCCAAACAGCCACACTGTTGACGGAACGGGTACCTGGCTGATTTCGATACCATACTGTCCGAGCGGAAAAGATGTGGACGTATCAGCGAAACCAACTCACAGGAGGTTTAGCTTTTCGTTAGGTTTACAAACATTCAGATTATCACATATTTGAATAAAATTTCAACTGCCTATTCAATTTTGTTATTCATTTAGCACTTCACGAATCAAAAATAGCAGGTTTTGGATTTCTACAGGTTTGTGAATATATTTTCTTATACCAAGATCTAACGCTTGCTCTTCAGTCAAGCTACTACAGTCTCCAGAACACAGTATGATTGGTAAATCATTCCTCTCTTTTACAATCAAGTAAGAAAGCTCTTTCCCAGTCATTTTCGGCATGGTCATGTCTGTAATGACCATATCAAATTGATACGGATCTTTTATAAATTCTTTAAAGGCATCTTCACCATCTGAAAAAGTGCTCACGGTATATCCGTAGTCTTCTAAGCACTCTTGAGTAATTTCAAGAATGCTTTGTTCATCATCAACAACCATTATCTTTTCAGTTCCTCCTTGTATTGTATGGTTTTTTCCCGGGAGGTTTGAATCAATTTGATCTTCTAATACTGGAAAATATACATGGAAAGTGGTGCCCTTCCCTGGTTTGCTGTAGGCTTTTATATAGCCATTGTGTTCTTCGACTATTCCTAGAACAACTGCCAATCCCAAGCCTGTACCCTCACCAATTTCTTTTGTTGTGAAGTATGGTTCAAATATTTTGTTTAGTGTTTCAGGGCTCATACCGGGGCCGGTATCACTAATTTTTAATTTTAGATAGGTACCTGGTAAAATATTGAGATCTGGAATATTATTTGTGTTAGAAATTTGTGTCTCTTCCAAACTCACTGACAATACACCACCTTTTTTACGCATAGCATGATAAGCGTTTGTACATAGATTCATCACCACTTGATGAATCTGTGTCAAATCAGCAAGTACTGTAGCCTTGGAATCAATATTTTCCTTTATTTCAATAGTAGAAGGTATTGATGAACGAAGTAATTTTATAGCTTCTTTTACCTCTATAAATATTTTTAAGGGTTGCATTTTATGTTCAGATTTTCTGCTGAATGTAAGTATCTGTTTCACCAAATCTGTGGCTTTTTGAGCACCATTGATAATCTGGTCGATATTTTTGGTTGTCTTCCCTGGATCATCAATATGTATTTTGGCTAACTGGGAATAGCCGAAAATTCCAGAAAGTATATTATTAAAATCGTGGGCAATACCACCTGCTAGAGTACCAATTGCTTCCATTTTCTGAGCTTGCCGCAGTTGAGATTCCAGAACAGCCCTTTTTTCTTCTGCTTGTTTACGCTCAGTGATGTCACGGACAATAGCCTGTATATAGTAGTCTGTCGAAAGGATAACCCTACTTAAACTTATTTCACAATCAAACAGACGGCCATTTAATTTTTTATGTCTCCACTCAAAGAATTGTGTTTTTCCATCAATGGCTGCATTTATTTTTTCCATTACCTTTTCATCTGATTTTCTGCCATCGTGTTGAACGGGAGGTGAAAAATCAATAGGTGTTCTGCCTATGATATCATCCCTGCTGCATCCAAACATTTCAAGAGTTTTTTGGTTGCACTCGAAAAATGTAATGTCTTTTATTATAAAAATTGCATCATCCGCAGACTCAAATAAAGTTCGGTAGCGAGCTTCTGATTCAGTAAGTGATTCTTCTGCCTGCTTGCGCTTGGTCATGTCATGAGTTACTCCAAGTATACTTATTGGTTTGCCATCAGGGCCAGGAAGAATACTTGCATTGTTGCTGGTCCAGATGATTGTACCATCTTTACAATACTGTTCAATTTCAAATATGACCGGTTTCCATCCTTCATGATCACCAGATTCGATGAGCTTTAGTTTTTCATCATATAAATTCAGTGTTTTTTCCAGTGAACCTGACACTACCTCTTTCAAAGAGTGCACCATAGCTTCTTCAACAGTGTAGCCCCTCTGTTGATAGATTGAAGGACTTATATAGGTGAAATTAAAATTCATGTCCATCGTCCATATTACATCAGCAACATTTTCTGCTATTAATCGGTAACGCTCTTCACTCTTGCGTAGCGCGATTTTTATCTCACCCGCTTTGATAACATTATTTGTAAGGAAAAACGTAAACACCAATATCATTCCGATATAGGAATATTCCAGAATATAGATAAAATCGTAGAATCCGCTGCTCACAAATGTATCATTCATGAGACCTGTGAAGAGAATAGCCATGGCTATCAGCAAAGGCATTCCTTTTTCTTTGTTTCCGCTCCTGTAGAACTTCAGGCTTACCATAAAAATATATAGAAAATAGATTAGTCCCACTATGCTCTGGAGATAGGTGAGAACGCCCGGGACCATTTCGTTGTATATGATGTCATATCCGAATGGAAGCTGGATTTCTTTAATAGCAGTCACACTCGTCCATGTCAGATCACTTCTGATAAGCAATCCAGCTAAGGCAGCAAATACGAAGTAAACAGTGAATCCCGTTATAATATTTCTGTCCGTATGACTTATATAATCGGCAATAAACCATAATAATGAAACTGCCAGAAGCGCCAGAGTGATTAACTGAAACCTTTGCCATTCTACTCCAACTTCCGGTGAGGAAACATTGTATAAGCCTGCACAGCAAACAGCATATATACCCACACTGAAACAGGACAGAGCAAATGTTAGATTTTCACGGTTCTCTTTTTGCCGCCGATAGATTAAAAAATGATAGAATCCCACATAGAACATCAAGGTTGCCATTACAATAGGTGGTATGGAAATCACATTCATGGTTTGGTTACCTCCATCGTCACTCGATTACATTGAAGTAATGGTTCATCTCAACATATATTGTAGTGCAAAGTCAATCAAATTTCAGAAATAAAATTCCACTATATGAAAGAATTCAAAATCAAATAAACCAAGATTACATGAAACTATATTGGAGATTTGCATGCATGAGACTCCACATTTTACAAAATTTAATATCAATTCTCAAATTTTATTCAGGTTATAATATAAAGTGAAGATAAATCCCCTGGAACGGGTTATGCAATATTTTTTATGGCAAATACCATGAAGCGCATACAACCTTACTTTAATGAAGCAAGATTCCAGGGATCTTCAGATTCCAAGTCCTGTCCAGGCCGGTATTTAAGCTGCAAACCCTTTAAGAAATTACGCAGCATCTGGTTTTTGCATTCCCGGTAATGCTTATGGTCTGCCCTCCGGAAAAAAGCACTTAATTCATGCTTACTGATTTTTGCATCGGCCACGGCCAAAATTTTTATCACATCATCGGCCTTCAAGTTTAATGCGATTTTCAGCTTCATAAAGATAGCATTGTTGCTTAAAATCTTTTCCGGCTCAGGCTGGGGCCCTTCTCTTTTACCCCTTTTATCATTGATAAAGCCATTTAAAAAAACTGCGAGCTGCGTATCACTGCATTTTTGATAGGCAGGATCATCCTCCTTTTTCAACCAGTCACTGATCTGTGCCCGTGTAACCTGATGATCTGCCTTGGCAAAAATAGATATCATTTTTAAATCATTGAAATCAAAAACATACCTGATACGGCGTAATATATCATTTTTATTCATTGTTTTAAGTTAATCCTGTTTTATGCATTTGAATTTTTGATTGCCTGTAAATCTATACTGCAATCATATCACATCAAGGAATATACCACCACACACAATTCATAATAGTTAGTATTGACAAATCCTACAATGTGGCATATTTTATTTAGTAATATAAACCTTAAATAT
The DNA here is from genome assembly GCA_964646305.1 of uncultured Desulfobacula sp. Lineage (GTDB taxonomy): Bacteria > Desulfobacterota > Desulfobacteria > Desulfobacterales > Desulfobacteraceae > Desulfobacula. Next base: position 6,729 of record CAZYDL010000147.1, read on the forward strand.
AAAATAAAATAATATGGAAAAACACAACTTTAAAAAAATTAGAGCAAGACTTGAAAAAACTCAAAAAGAGCTTGCACAGCTGCTTGGAGTCTCCATCAAAGCTATCCACAGCTATGAACAGGGCTGGCGTAGAATTCCACATCATATTGAAAGGCAATTGCTTTTTCTTTTATCGAGAATACTCTTAGGAGATGACAGAAATTCAGACAAATGCTGGGATATAATGAAATGCCCAGATAAAATGCAAAAAGAATGCCCTGCCTGGGAATTTAAATCAGGAGATCTATGCTGGTTTATTAATGGAACCAAATGCAGTGGAAGAGCCAAAGATTCCTGGGAAGAGAAAATGGAGGCATGCAGAAAATGTAAGGTTTTCAAAAGTTTTTTTGAAACTGAAGAGGGGATTTAAAAAAATGGATGATTTTATTATAGACAGCCTGTGCCGTACTGAAAGAGACAATGCTTCCGAGTACCGCAAGGAATTACCACAGGTAATCAACTCCATTTTGATATCCATGGAAGATAAAAAATGCTTTGCCCATATCGGGGATGATCCCATACATTTTTCAATCTCCATAAAAGAGATGATTGATAAATTCAGGGAAATTCTTTTTCCAGGCTATTTTTCAAAGGAAAAAATTGATGGAGCAAACCTTGTCTACAATATGGGGCAGGCAGTTTCTCAGCTTTATGATATTTTATCTGAGCAGATTGTACATGTTTTGAGACATGACTGTCTGCGAAATACCAAAGCATGTTTAGAGTGTGAGCGCACAGGCAATGAAATTGCTTTAAAAGCAATTAAAAGCATTCCAAAGCTGCGCATATCCCTTGCCAAGGATACAAAAAGTGTTCTTGAAGGTGACCCGGCTGCTAAAAGCCATGATGAAATTATTTTTTCATACCCTGGTCTTTATGCCATCACAGTTTATAGAATTGCCCATATTCTATTTGATTTGAATGTTCCCCAACTGCCAAGGCTGATGACAGAATATGCCCACAGCCTGACTGGAATTGATATACACCCGGGTGCACAAATTGGAGAACAATTTGTCATTGATCATGGTACAGGTGTGGTGGTGGGTGAAACAAGTATTATTGGAAACAATGTAAGATTGTATCAGAATGTTACAATAGGAGCATTATCACTGCCGCCAAACGCAGGGCTTAAACTTCGAGGGGCCAAACGTCACCCCACCATTGAAGATGATGTCATAATCTATTCCGGTGCCACAATTCTTGGCGGCAAAACCAATATTGGCGCCAGATCTGTAATTGGAGGTAATGTCTGGCTGACAAATTCTGTTCCCAAAGACACGAAAGTGTTTATTGAATCTCCACGCCTGATATATAAATCCCAGGAAAACCATGAAGATACAGATCAGGCAGATATAAATCAGGTACAAGTAAACCAGGAGGCATAAAATCATGAATACAAGGTCAGATATAACAAAAGCGTGCGGCAATACCCCTTTGATCTATCTTAAAACTGCCAGCCAGGAGACAGGGGCTCAAATTTTTGGAAAACCTGAATTTTTTAATCCAGCCTCAAGCGTAAAAGACCGCATAGGCCTTGCCATGATTGAACATGCTTTTGAAACAGGTAAAATCAATCAGAACTCCACCATTATTGAACCAACAAGCGGCAATACAGGTATTGCACTTGCTTTTGTGGCCAGGGTTAAAGGTTTGAAACTCATATTGACCATGCCTGAAACCATGAGTCTTGAAAGGAGGCAGCTTTTAAAACATCTTGGAGCTACTCTTGTTTTGACTGAAGG
>CAZYDL010000148.1:0-8481 GCA_964646305.1 uncultured Desulfobacula sp.
AGTGGTTTCCACATCAAGGCTCTGTTTAAAATCCTGGGCAGATCGTTTAAATTCTCCCATTGCCCGGCCAAGTGTTTTGGCAAGATCAGGCAGTTTTTTAGGGCCTATGACAATGAGGGCTATTGCCAGAATCATTAAAATTTCAGGCATTCCAAGACCAAACATTTTTATTTTACTCCTTTAATACAAATTGCTGATTAACAGACCCAAGTATTACACTGAAAATACACTAAGTGTCAAGAAATGAAACTCAATCATATTGATTTTTTAAGTATATTTTTTATATGGGCATATAACTTTTTTTGTTCATTTTTGTTGAGTCCTGATTTGCTGAATCGCTTTTTGTTATGAAGCTGTATAGTGGTTTCAAGGGGATTTTTTATTTTTTTATTGTCAAAGGAATACCCAATCCTTTCGATCCATGCACAATATGTCTCATATTCATATTTTGGGAAACCTTGTTTACTCAGCATCTTTTCTATTAAAAAAAAGGAAAACTCATTGGTTTTTTGATTTTTGTTTTTCCGGGTCTTGTCCTCTGTCTTGATTCTTTTGATTTTGCTTGCTCCCCTTAGTCTGAAAAATAATATCACACCCAGGGGCAGTGTCAGCCAGAAACCATACTTTTTCATCAGTTTTGCCCCGGTTTCATGCCGCAGCTGTGATAGTTTAAATCCAAAAAAAGATAAAAGATCTTTTATCAGGGATGATTTAATTTTCTGATAGTCTGTAATCAAAAAAGATGGCGGGGTGGTATCAAAATTCTGCCATTGACCATTAATAAAAACTTTTACCCAGGCATGGGCATCCCTTTGCCTGACAATCAATCTATTTTCAATCCTGGAATATTCATGGGCAATATAGCCTGTTACATATCGTGTGGGTATATCTGCATGTCTTAAAAGAAGAGCGGCTGCGGTGGCAAAAAATTCACAATGCCCTGCCTTTGTATTATTTAAAAAATTTAAGAGCGGTGTTTTATATTTCCCTTTACCTTTTAAATCCAGTGAATAGGTATAATTGTTTAAAAAATAGCTTTTAACAATTGTTAAGATCTCTTTGTCTGATTTGTCAGCAAGGCCAAGTTCCCGGGCTATTTTTATAATTGCAGACAACTCTTTTCTGGGAATCAATAAATCATGATCATAGGGTTTTGTATCATGGGATAGTTCATTGGTGTAAGAGACAACACTTTTGATCAAAGATGGCCCATCCTCTATCCGGACAGACTGCATTGTATTCTTTTCGCAGGAGCCTGTTGCCATTTCTGCAATACTGACCACCCCGGAAGGCAGGCTTAAAACAGCTCTGTTTTTTATAAGCCTGAAATAGGCTGTCATTTTTTTTGTGTTTTCACGAAAAGGATTGATTTGCCAGAAAGTATTGTCCCTGTCAGGTTCAATTGCCTCATATTTTGATGTTATAAACCAGTTTGAAATTGCAAATCTATTATAACTTGCATTGTGCAGCAGATAAGTTTTTCCGTGGGTATAATCTTCAAATGAGGCCCTGAAAATAATTTTATCAGATAATTTAAGATTCATGATATCGCCCATTGCAGTAAAACTCTTAAATGGATTAAGATTATAATAATTGTCGTAATATTCCATTAGCAATTGGTTGATTTTTATACTTGTCATGCGTATGCTCTTATGCCCTGCATACCCTGAAATAATTGTGACACAAATGCATAGAATCCATAAAACAAATGAGACCTGCTTTGACCGGATTTGCCACAATGCCCAGGTGAAAAATATGACAACACAAATATAATACACATGATCTTTTGTATTTGCCGTGCCTGCGGAAATAAGACAAAAAAAGCTGTAAATATATGAGAAATCAATGGCCTTGGAATAATATTTTTCTCTTTTCTTTTTTTTCCTTGCCACAAGGAAAAAAGACTGGATATCAATTTTACCCTTTGTGCTGAAACCTTGTGCTGCAATAATGGGTAGAAAAATAAGGGGAATCCATTTGAGAAGGATGAATATTGCCTCCTGGGCTTCAATGGTCAGGGCAATCACTATGGTTCCGGCCAAAAACAGTGTGCTGATGTCAATGAATTTATTAAAATCTGAAAGTTTAAAATCAAATTTGGATTTAATGATATGGGCAGATTCAAGCAGGATAGCAATACAGATGGCAATCCAGAGAAGATGCACCTGCCATCCCCAGAATAAAACAGCAGCAGATAAAAAGAACCGGGGAGTTTTCATGCAGCACCGAGTTCCTGCTGAATGTGATCATAATGAATCACTTTTATATCAGCTCTGGAATTATTCATATCCTGGAAAATTATTTCTTCCATTTTTAATTTATTTTGGGTCAGGACAATAATAAAGATGGGTATTAGCGCCTGTTTAAACATCTGATATATTTTTTTGTGGCCCTGTTCCCAATCCAGAAAAATACAGATAGAGCCGGAAAATTTTTTGATATTGGATTCTAGGACAGGAAGCAGTTCCAGAATAGTTTTATTTTCACATGACTCAACACATGCCAGAATTTCAAGCATTTTCTCTGATTGTGCAAGCCCTCTGCCCGATGAAAAAGAGTAGATTTGGTTACCAACAAACATTAAATCAAGAATGGATTCATAGTCTTGCATTGAAGAGATATAGGATGATGCAGTGCTGACACCTGCTTCAAAAAGAGTTTCATTGCCTGAATTTAAAAATGTATCAAAAATTAGCGCATGCCTTACAAAATGTTCATCTTCAAATTCTTTTATCACAAGTTCATTGGTTTTAGCAAAGCTTCTCCAGTGGACATTGCGCAGGGGGTCGCCCGGGCGGTATTGACGTAAAGACATGAATTCATCACAATTTCCTATGGATGAGGCAAAGTTAATACCACCCGGGTGAAATTTTCTTGTTGATATTAAATCCGGGTTTTCAAGCTGGTATTGTTTTGGCAGTACAATAATTTTTTGACTTTTTTTAACTTTTAACAATCGATTGAACAGACCAATTACATCGGGTCTTGCAAGGGTGAAGCTGGAAAAATGAATATAGCCACGATAATGGGGGGTCAAGTGAGCTGTTACACGAATTTTTTTACCAGGCGGCAAATCAGGCAGTATTATGGGTGGAAAAAAAGCCTTCATGTTCTTGTGTATCAACCACTGCCACCTGTAATACAATATCTTTTTATCCCAGATATTTCTTTTATGCTCCAAAGGTTCTTTTTGGGATAAAAGGCTTTTAAAAGAAGGCCTGGGGTCGTGAACATTTTCGTAAAGAATAAGCCCTTTCCAGGTTTTTGGGGATAAATTTGTAATTTCAAGATCATAGGACAATTTGTCATTGATACTTGCATATTCTGGAAGAATACGATTGATTTTTACCTTGAATTTAAAAGGTAAAAGGCTTAGCAGAATTGAAACACCCATGAGAGAAAAACTAAATGCCAGAGCCTGGTACAGGTTTGTTTTAATGATATTGAACCCTAGCAGCCCTGATAAAAAAACAGCCCATACCATCATTATGCCAGCAGGTGTAAAATGCCTCTTGCGCCAAAGCCGCATAATATAAAACCACCCATAGAATTTATATAAAATTTTATATAAAAACCGGGCTTGCATAAAAGATTTATACTGGAACTCGAATGGATTTTATAATATCTTCCACCACAATCCTGGCAGTCCTGCCGGAAAATTTTGACTGGGGATCCAGCATCAGTCTATGGGCAATGACGCTGACTGCAATCTCCTGTATATGATCCGGAGTTACAAAGTCGAGATTATCAAAAAGAGCAAGTGCACAGGCTGTTTTTAATAAAGCAATGGATGCTCTTGGACTTGCACCAAGAATTACCCCGGGTTTTTCCCTTGTGGCATTGACAATATCCACAATATAGCCTTGCAATTCCTTTGAAATAAAGACCTTGCTGACCATATTCTGCAATTTTAAAAAATCTTTCAGGCTCACACAGGGATTAATGGTTTCAATTGGATGTTTTTGTCTCTGTTCTGACAATACAGCCATTTCCTCTTCTCTTGTTACATATCCAGGTTGAAGCTGCATGGCAAAGCGATCCATCTGTGCTTCCGGAAGGGGATAAGTCCCTCTGGATTCAACGGGATTCTGAGTGGCAATGACAAAAAACAGATCTTTGAGATTTAAAATATTTGTATCAATACTTACCTGGCTTTCAGCCATGGCTTCCAGCAGGGCAGACTGGGTTCTAGGTGAAGCCCTGTTAATTTCATCGGCAAGAAGGATATTGGTAAAAACCGGCCCTTTGTGGAGTTTGAAAATCCTTTGGGATGGATCAAAAATTGATACCCCGAGAATATCTGAAGGCAGAAGATCCGGTGTGAACTGAATTCTCTTAAAATCAGCATCAATACTTTTTGCCAGGGCTTTTGCAAGCGTGGTTTTTCCAGTACCTGGATTGTCTTCTAAAAGGATATGTCCACCACCGGCAAACCCGGCAAGAATATATCTGATGCACTCTTTTTGTCCCTTGATAACTTTGCTGATATTGTCAGATAATAATTTGAATATCCCATGACCCCATTCATAATCTAATTCATCCATGTGGTTTATTCCTTATATATTACCTTACCAGGCGCAATACTTTTTGAATTAAAAATTTTAAATCTCCAATAATTTCAATTGAATGTCAAGAAGAAACAAAAGCTACTCTGTAATCCCATACTTTATAAAATAAGGTTTGCTACTCATGAAAAGGCATGGTAAATATTTTCCGACATATTGTTATAAAACGCTGATTTATCTGATTTCTGCGTTAAAAAATGAAAAAATAGAGGGGCAAAATGAATACAATATTTAAAACAGGTTCCATTGGCAGAATGAAACTTAAAAACAGACTTGTAAGATCTGCCACCTGGGAAGGTATGTGTGACCCTGATGGTCGTCCCACGGCAAAATTGATCCAATATTATGCAGACCTTGCAAAGGGTGGTATTGGCCTCATTATTTCAGGCTATACATATGTAGGGTTAGAAGGCAAACAAAATCCGGGAAAGATGGGCCTTTATTCTGATGAGTTTGCAATGGAGTTTAAAGAATTGACCAGGGCTGTCCATGATGCCGGGTGTAAAATTGCCATTCAGCTTGTCCATGCAGGTGGGCAGGCCAATTCAAAATTTTCAGGCAGCACGCCTGTGGCACCTTCTGATATTAAGGCTGCCCAGTATTCAGAAAAACCTTTACAACTTACCGAGCCCCAGATACACGAGATTGTGCAGGCCTTTGGCAGGGCAGCTTTAAAAGCAAAACAATATGGATTTGATGGTATCCAGATCCACGGAGCCCACGGATATCTGATCAATCAATTCCTTTCTCCTCTTACCAACCAGAGAACAGATAAGTATGGTGGCAGTATAGAAAACAGATGTCGTTTTCTCATGGAAGTCTATGACACAATAAGACAAATGGTGGGAAAAGACTTCCCTGTTTTTATAAAACTCAATGCTGCAGATTATGTGGATCAGGGCCTGGAGCTGGAAGATGCACTCTTTGCAGCAAAAATGCTTTCCCAGAAAGGTATTGATGCCATTGAAGTCTCTGCTGGTACTGGTGCTTCCAAGAAAAAAAGCCCCGTAAGAATAAAAATAGATCAACCTGAAAAAGAGGCTTATAACCTTAAAGTCTGCCTTGCTGTTAAAAATGTGGTTTCCTGTCCTCTAATAGCTGTGGGCGGGTTCAGGTCCTATGAAATCTCTTTGCAGGCACTTGAAGAACATGGTCTTGACTTTATCTCTTTTTCCAGACCTCTTATCAGGGAACCTGACCTGCCTTTGCGCTGGCAAAAAGGAGACCTTGAACCTGCTGCCTGTATTTCATGTAATGCATGCTTTAAGCCTGGTTATTTTAAGGGCGGGATCTATTGCGTAGCCAAAGATAAAGGAAAATAGGAATTGGGCTCACATTTTCTATCCATAATTTATGGACTTGGGGCAGCAGTAAGCTTTGGTGCCGGTGATTTTGCCGGTGGTATTGCCACAAAAAAATGCCCTCTCTTCCCAGTCATAATTTTTTCACAATTGACAGGTGGGTTAATGCTTTTTGGGCTGGCTTTTATTTCTGGTCAGACCCTGCCAGGTTTATACGACCTTTTGTTGGGCTGTTTTGCTGGTATATGTGGTACAATTGGGCTTGCCTGTTTGTATAAAGGGCTTTCCACAGGCAAGATGGGTGTTGTGGCACCTGTGGCTGCCGTGGTAAGCGCCTTGTTCCCTGTAATTGTCGGTATCTTTATTCAAGGATTGCCTGCAATGATGCAACTTGCCGGGTTTGTGCTGGCAATTATTGCAGTCTGGCTTTTATCAGGAGGAGGAGCAAAAACTCCAATAATCTTCAGTGAATTAAAGCTGCCCATTGCTGCCGGTTTTGGTTTTGGTATGTTTTTTATAATCATCAGCCAAGTTTCCACAGACAGTATACTATGGCCATTAATATCAGCCCGAATCGCTTCAATTGCTCTATTTTTACCCATTGCAAAAATAACACAAAAGAATCTTATTCCTTCCAAAGAAAATTTTCCAATGATTATTCTGGCCGGAGTATGTGATGCAGTTGGAAATATATTCTTTGTCCTTGCTGCCACTATTGGCAGGCTTGATATCTCTGTGGTTGTAACATCGATTTATCCTGCAATAACAGTTTTACTGGCATGGTCTATTTTAAAAGAAAAACTTACAAAAGCCCAATGGAGAGGTTTCTGGATTATTCTCCTGGCTTTAATACTCATTGCACAAAATTAATTTTGTTTGTATTGTTTTGGCCTGTGTTTCCCTTTAAATGGTTTTCGTTTTTTACTATATTTAGGTTTTGAATGATATTTTTTTACAGGTTTAGGAAGGGGTTTATCCAATGCTTCAGAAGGATATTCACATTCAATTTTATTGCCCAGTACCTCTTCAATTTTTGGAATAAAAAATGAGCTCATTTCATCGGCAAAGCTGATGGATGTTCCGGTTGCGCCAGCTCTTCCTGTTCTTCCTATTCTATGGATATAGTGTTCAGGTTCATAGGGAAGATCATAGTTGATAACATGACTGATATTTTTAATGTGCAGTCCACGGGCGGCCACATCAGTCGCAACAAGAAGATTGATCTTGCCGGCTTTAAAATCATCCAAAACCTTAAATCTTTTGTCCTGGGAAATATCCCCGGACAGTACACTGCATTTTTGTCCATATCTATCAAATTTTGTGGCAAGGGTTCGGGCTGTGTCTTTACGGTTTACAAACAGAAGAACCCGTTTCAATTTTTCATCATTTATCAGGTTGTAGACATGTTTGAATTTGTCCTGTTCAGTTGAAATATAAATAATTTGATTAATGGTATCAGCAGCTGCATGTTCAGGTTCTATCTCGATTTGAACCTTGCTTTCTGTTGTCCAGCTGTCTGCCAGCCTTAAAACCTCTGGAGTTAAAGTTGCAGAAAAGAAAAGGGTCTGCCTTTTGTTTTTATGGGGAGTTTTTAAAATAATTTTGCGGACATCGGGGATAAAGCCCATATCAAGCATGCGGTCAGCTTCATCAAGAACAACAATTTCCACTTTGGAGGGATTGATCATTCGTTTATTCATGAAATCAATGAAGCGGCCCGGGGTAGCCACAATAACATCAACGGGTTTTGATTTGAGCATGTCCTGCTGCTTTTTATAACCAGTCCCGCCAAAGATGGCTATGATTCTTAAATTGGTATATTTTGCAAGGGATTGAAAATCTTTTTCAATCTGGTGGACAAGTTCCCTTGTCGGTGCAAGGATTAATGCTCTTGGCGCACCATTTTCATTTTTAAATGATTTTTTCATGAATCTTGTAATAATGGTGATAATGAAACTGGCACTTTTCCCAGTGCCTGTCTGGGCTTTAGCAGTAGCATCTTTGCCGTCCAATGTGTGATCCATAAGCCTTGCCTGAATAGGAGTGCAGAATTGAAATTTTAAATCTGCAACAGCATGCATGACACCTAAAGGCAGATCAAAGTCATGAAATCGTGTTTCGCCTTTTTTTGGTTCCACAGAAAAGTCATTGATTGACCATTGTTTCTTTTTGGGTTTTTTATATTGTTTTTTTGGTGTTTCAAGTTTAGGCTTCTCTTGCTTTGCCGGGGCAGCAGACTTTAAGGATGAAGAAGGCTTGTCCTCTTTTTTTTTGCTGAAAAGTGTTTTAAGAAATAAAATAAATTTTTTCAATAGTCTCTTTCTGTTATAAAAAGTTTTTAAGTTAAATGTTAAACTATTTGTCTGTTTCCATTGGTTTTTATCAGACAGGCAGTCGTTTGTGAAGCTAAATTTGATAAAAAGCTGTTTTTACATGCAATTATCCTGTTTGAATCTCCAGCTATATTACCCAGTAGTCTGCTTAAAATGCTTTAATAAAAAATATTACCCCCGTCATCTTGTACCACGGTGTGATATGTATTATAATATGATAAATAACTGCCATGTGGCAGACCTTATTTTCAATTTATGGTTTGCCACAAAATCCGGTATAAA
>CAZYDL010000149.1:0-8480 GCA_964646305.1 uncultured Desulfobacula sp.
TTTTTTGACTCTTTAAAAGAAGTTTTTTCATATAATTTCAATAATAATTCACTGGTTTTTAAATTGATTTATAATGATTTTTCAATACTTTTTCCAGGGGATATCCTTGAATTACGGGAGAAAAATCTATCAAAAAAAAATCATATTGACCTTAGTTCTGATATTATGCTGGCACCCCATCATGGAAGTTTTTCCTCAAGTTCAAAAGTTTTCCTTGAAAAAGTACACCCCTCAAGTGTAATAATATCCTGTGGTCGGCATAATAGGTATGGTTTTCCCAGCCAAAAAGTTTTAAAACGATATAAAACAATGGGGATTGATATCTTCAGGACTGATAAACATGGAGCTTTGTTTGTTTCAAGTGATGGTAAAAATAATAAAATAAAAATCTTTATGAATGAAACATTAAAGAAAGGTGTATTTCATTAACTCTTAATTACTATGTATTTTATATATTTCTCATATTCCATAATTGTTGCTTTGTTAATGTTTTGGGAATGCCATACAAAAAATAAACCAAAATGGTGGGCATTAATGGTTCTATGCGCTCCCATAACAACGCCCTGGTTTATTTTTAAATCCCGTAAAGCCTCTGGTATCATTGTCTTTATGGTTTTTTTGACAAGTTTTTCTGCTGTTGGGGGAGCCCAGTTCTATCAATATACAAACTATATGGAGAAAAATAAATATTCCTACCTGCCTCCTGTAATGCGGCAGATGATCCGCCTTGCAGAAAATTTAAAGGCAAGTACTGTGGAATTTGATAATGCCCTGGTAAAACTTGAAGGCCTGAGCAAAATTGAATCAAGGATACATGAAATAAAAAAGACCATTGAATTTATTTATAAAGTTAGAGAAATTGAAGATGAAAATAAAAATGCAATTTCCCAGCTTGAAAAATATCTGGATGATTATAAGGATTTCTTTATTAATAAAGATATGCCGTGGCTGTTTAATATCCAGAAGTTTTACGATAATCACAATGTTGTACAGCACTATAAAAGCTTAAAAAAGTACCTTGACAATTTTGAAGATTTACTAAGATATACCTATGTCAATTTTTATAATATTAAAGATCTTAAAATCCAGGAACATCTGCAAAATTATGATCAATATTACTTAAAATATCGCAGAGCAGTGGACAGTCATAACATATTCAATGTCAAACGCATTAATTTTCAGAATCAGTTTTTAAAAGAGCATCCAGAGGTGAAACCATATCTTCCAGGCAGACGTCAAACTGAAGCCTTTAAATTATGGGGATAATGCTTTTGTTTTGATTCTTTGAGAAACGGTATTATAACACTGTTTTTATTCCCACCTGAAACATCATAAGTAATGCTCACTATCGGCACATTGATTTTTGCTTCAAGTTTTTGGGCCATGGCTTCTGTAATAAGTCCTGGACAGCAAAATGCCGGATTTGTCTGTACCAGCAGTTTTAAATCAGGATATTCACTGATTATATGGTGAATTTTTAAAATATTATCCATGGATTCACCTGTATGTTCCTGGAGAATACCATATTCGGGCAGGATTTTTTCATATGAGTCTTTTATTGTAAATGCTGATTTACTCAATATGGGTTCAAAATATTTATAATATTTCTTTTCCATGGTCTGCATGGCAGCAAGAAGTGCTCCATTTGAGATCAAACTCAAATATTTACCCTCCTTGAACCATTTTTTAAAATATGAGTTGGCAATGATTTTAACGTATTTATAATAAGGAGTCGTAATAACTTCACCACCGTTTTCTTCAATATAGCGAACCAGATTCTGGTTCATTATGTCATTATCTCTTACATAAAGATCTCCAAAAATTCCAACCTTGGGTCTTGGCTCTTGTTTTGTTTTAATGCTCAAGAACATGTCAAGGGCAGTCTGTAATGCTTCTTCTTTGGATTCATTTTTTTCAAAAGCACTGCATAATATATTTAATACTTTTTCAAGCATAAGATCTGTCTGGCCTTTATGGATTTCATAGGGTCTTATTTTACAGCCAATACTGCGCAGCAGGCCTCCAAACATATATGCATAATACGCATTGGTCGATGCCTTGAATGATATATCAAATAAAGAGAGCTCACCTTTATATACTTTTGATTTTTCAAAACCATTACCATTTCTTTGAAGTATTTTATTGATATGAAAGGGATACATTTTGATATTGCAGGCAATATCTGAATGATTTAACCACAGAGCACAATTTGATGGATCAAGACTGTTTTTTTCAACAGTATGAATAAAGCCTGCTGCTATTGCATTTAACGGAATACATTGTCCTGTGTTGGTCAGAATACTTTTTTTCAGGGTTTCATTGGTTTCTTCCATTAAAATAGCGTTATAACCTTCATTTTTCATGACAGAAACAATGAGCCTGCCTGTAAATGAATCCCAGTTGGGGAAAATTATGGTTTTATTGCCCATTTGCGGTAGAAAATCCGGACTCAGGTAGGAAAGATCAGCTGGTTGTGTTTTTACAAGGGTGTTGTTATGGTTTGAAAAAGCACGCACTGCAGCCTCGATTCTTGTTTCATAACCAACACTTGAATCATGCTCATCAAGTTCGAGTACAAGGTAGGGTTTATTAAAGCTTTCCATGATTTGTTTAAAATAATCAATACCAAATGAATCAGGTGAACATTTAAAAGAGCTGATATATACAGGATAAAGGTGATCACTTGTGGCACAGATATAAGCAGCTTTTAAAATTTGCGCCACATATTTCCAGTGGATCTCTTTTAACAGGGGTTCAATTTGTGTGAAATCATGACCATTTGCATTATGTTTATCTGGATCCAATGTGTCATGATCTAACATATCCTGGAAAAAAGTTTTTACGCCAAGATCTTCAAAAATTTGTGGAATGTTGTTATTCATTGTTTTGCTCAAAATAGTGTAGGGCCTGCCAAGGAGAACAACATCAATATTTGAATTGCAAGATCTATGTTTTCTGTATAGAGCTTTGTTGTTTATCTCAATATTTTTTTTAAATTCCAATGCCTTATCATATGCATTGGAGATGTCAAAAAATGAGAATAAAAAATTTGATGATATTTTTTTCAGGGATTTATAAAGTTCAAGTTTTGTATGAAAATTTGTATAGAGATACCTTATGGTGGGTGATATTATCCTTGTTTTATCTAAATTAGGAAGACAAGAAATAATTGAAGGAGCAAATTGAGTATAATAGCAGTGCTGTCTGCGGCCTTCAAGTTTTTTATTGCTCTTTTCTTCAAAATAGAATGGCAAAAAAAGATAATCAGTTTTTTCCATTAAATAATTAACATGGCCATGTAATGATACAACAGGAGCGCAGAATTCTGCATTTGCTGAACGTTTGCCTATTTTTATGGGATTTTTAAGATTTTTACTTGTTTTTGTTTTAATTCCAAGTTTTGAGAAAAAATAGACCCAGAAATCATAATCTTCCACAAGATGAAGAGCATAGGGGATTCCAATGGTAAAGTCATGTTTTACTAAATTATTTTTTATTGAAGGTTTTTCAAAATCAGGGACAGCCTGTTTTCTTAAATTTAAAAGGTCATAATAGTTTTTCTTTGGAACCATTTTTTTAGTATCATAATCTCTGCCGCATAAAAAACCATAGGCTATTGTCTGTCCATCAATATCTGCAATTGTAAGTTTGCAGTGATTGGTACATAATTTACAGGTTTCCTGATAAATGGGAATTTTATGTTTGTGAAGATCAAATCCCCTGAAATCAGACTTTTGGATCTGTTTTTCCTTTAACAATAATGCAACACCAAGAGCTCCTGTTAAATGGCAGTATTTTGATACATGTATGGGTTTGTTTAATTTTTGCTCAAATGCTGCAATAAGAGCTCTGTTTTTTGCAGTTGCTCCCTGGAAAAGAATACAGTCACCGATTTTTGCTATATTGGCAACTTTTGTAAGATAATTATCTCTAACAGAATGCAAAACAGAGGCTAAGATTTCATTTGTTGTATATCCACTGGCAAAATAATAATTAATATCTCTTTCCATAAACACAGTGCATCTGTCACTTGCCATGGGAGAAGAAACACCCTGGGTACGCTGGGAATACTCAGATAATGGGCAGTCAAGTTTTAAAGCCTGCTCTTCTATAAAACTTCCGGTTCCTGCAGCACACACACTGTTCATGAAAGATGAAGTTACAATACCATTTTTGAGCAGGGTAAATTTTGCATCCTGCCCGCCAATTTCAATGATTGTATCTACATTTTTATTTAAATTAACAGCAGCTGTTGCATGGGCTGTAATTTCATCTGGTTCTATATCAGCACCAATGATTTTCCCACTTATCCTTCTGCCGGATCCTGTGGTCCCACACCCTCTGATTTTAATGTTAATTTTATATTCCTGGAAAAATTGATCATAGGCCTTAAATATTTTCTGCACGGCTTTCACAGGTTTTGATGCAGTTTTAGTATAGAATCCTGCAATGGGTAAGCCATCCTGGTTGATAAGTATGCTTTTTGTGCTTGTTGATCCCACATCCATTCCAAGATACCCTTCCTGGAGCCTTGTTTTATCGGGATCCTGATAAATATCTATCTCAACATCATTTGAAATTGTGGAAGAAAAACATTGAAAATCCGGGTATTGAGACAATTTGAGCTCAAGTTCCGGATATAAAGGGATCTCTTTCTTTTTTGATGAAATAAAAAAATCATCCAAAGAGAAATAGTGTTTTTTTTCAACACTATTTTTTGAGGAAAGTTCATCCAAAAGGCACAAGGCAGCACCTATCGCACAATAGGAGTTTGAGTGTGAATCTGTGATAAATCCATGGCCTGTGATTTTTTCAAGATGATTTTTTACAGATATATTGGATGCAACACCACCGCAGAAAATAATCTTTTTTCCAATATTTTTGTTAGTAAACAGAGTATTTGAAATATTTTTTGCAAGGCCATGGCATAAACCATCACAGATCTGTTCAATATCATAACCTTCCTGCTGGGCATGGATAAGATCAGTTTTAGCAAAAACAGCACAACGGGTTGCAATGGGTGGAATATTTTTTGAATTTAACAAAGCTCTTTTGCTGAGCTCTTCTGAGCCTGCCAACAGGTTTAATCTTCTGGCCTGCTGGTCAAGAAAACTTCCAGTACCGGCAGCACAGGAGGTATTGTGCTTGGCTCCAATATATTTTCCTTGAAAATTAAATCTGCTTAAAGAGAATTTTTCTCCGCCTATGTGTAATATACCATCAAATTTTTCATGTATAAACTTTGCTGCTTTAATGATGGTTAATTGTTCATCATAGGAATTATGTGTATTTATATATGAAGAAGTTGCATTGGTTACAGCCACATATTTTATTTCATTGATATTGATTCTATTTATCATGGCAGAAAGGCATTGTTTGACCTCTCCGTGATGATGGATTGAATCTGTATGGATAAGCCTGCCATTGAGATTTACCAGTGCAATATGAATACATACGGAGCCTGCGTCAATTCCTAGAATATTTGATGATAATGTCATATTTATTTCTTTTTTTAAGTCCTTAAAATTTTTTTATCTTTAAAACATCTTTTTTACTATGTGTCAATTTTAAATTGAATCTTGAATTTTTTCAATGTAAAAGATATATAAAGATCCATCATGGTAATTCAAATCATTGAAAAATTTGGTGCAAAAAACATAGAGCTTGTTGAATCACTGGGCAGAATAGTGATTTTTCTTTTAGCCGGGATAAAGAATATCTTTGTTTTACCTTTTCAATTTAATAAAATTATTGACCATACCTGGTTTATTGGGACTAAATCTATTTTTGTCATTGCTTTAACTGGTTTTTTTACAGGAATGGTGTTGGGGCTTCAAGGTTATTACTCTTTGCTTAAATTTGGTTCTGAAGCAGCACTTGGTTCTGCTGTGGCCATCACCCTGATTCGTGAATTAGGACCTGTTTTTACAGCCATCATGATTACGGCAAGGGCAGGTTCAGCAATGGCAGCAGAGATTGGAGTCATGCGTATTTCTGAACAGATTGATGCCCTTAAAACCATGCATATAAATCCTGTCCGGTTTTTGTTCACCCCAAGGCTTATTGCTTCTTTTATCAGCTTTCCTCTGCTCACGGCAATTTTTAATATCCTGGGTCTTTTAGGTGGGTTTGTTTCAGGCTCTCTCATGCTTGGAATAAATAAATATGTTTACATGGATACTATTTTCTCAAGCGTCAATGTAAATGACATCACAGGAGGATTTTATAAGGCTTTTGTTTTTTCTGTTATTGTAACCACCATATGCTGTTATCAAGGATTTTATACGCATCTGTTCAAAGGGTTTGGAGCCAGGGGCGTAAGTTTATCCACAACTAATGCTGTGGTACTCTCCTGTATATTTATATTTATTTCTGATTATATTATTACATTTTTTCTGGTTTAAAGAATGACAACTCCTTTAATACAATTTACTAATATTAAAAAAAGTTTTGGAACCAATTATGTTTTAAAAGATATTAATCTGTCTATTTATAAAGGAGAGATTATTGCCATTATAGGCAAAAGCGGTACTGGCAAATCTGTATTGCTTAAACATATTATAGGGCTTATTGAGCAGGATTCAGGGCAGATATTTATTCAGGGACAACCTTTGGACCAGCTATCATTGAATATGAAAAAAGAATTTCAAAAAACATTGAGCTATATGTTCCAGGATAATGCATTATTTGATTTTATGAATGTCCATGATAATATTGCATTACCTTTAGTTGAAAATTCAAGGTTTCCTGAAAATCAGATCAAAGAGATGGTTTTCACACGCATGAACCAATTGGGATTAACAGGAGCTCAAAATAAATTTCCTGCCCAGCTTTCAGGAGGTATGAAAAAACGTGTTGCCCTTGCTAGAGCCCTTGTAATAGATCCTCAAATTGTTTTGTTTGACGAACCAACAAGTGGTTTAGACCCTGTAAGAAAAAAAAAAGTACATTTAATGATACAGGAATATCAGGAACAATTTGGATTTACTGCTGTAATTGTTACACATGATATCCCGGAAATTTTTAAAATAAGTCAACGTATTGCCATGTTGGACAAAGGAGTAATACAATTTGAGGGGTCAAAAGAAGATCTGTTCAACTCTAACAGCAAAATATTAAATAATTTTATCAAGGGCGAAAACTTTTGAGAGGAGATATATGGGCAGGCGAAAAACTGAATTCTATGTAGGACTTTTTGTAATTATTGGTATACTATGCTCCCTTTATCTGTTTATAAATCTTGGCAGAGTAAATTTCAGCAAAGATAAATATTATCCTGTGTATGGCTTTTTCACTTCAGTTACAGGGCTTAAAACAGGAGCGAGAATAGAGATGGCAGGGGTAAAAATCGGTGTTGTTTCCAATGTGAGTATTGATAGAGAACAATTGCTTGCCAAGGTTGAATTCAGTATTTATAAAGAGATTCCACTGTGTGAAGATATTATTGCATCGGTTAAAACATCTGGTATTATTGGGCAAAAATATATTGATATCATGCCTGGTGGTTCTGACATTATGCTTGCATCGGGAGAGGAAATATATAATACTGAATCATCACTTGATATTGAGTCCATTGTCAGAAAATTTATTTTTAATATAAATCATAAATAATTGTATAGAGTTATTTAACCTGAAAGCTGAGGAAAATATGAAAAAAAAATATTCTTTTTTAGTTTTTGTTGCTGGTTTACTTGTCTGTTTTATTAATATAAATGTTTATGCCCAGAGCGGCCATCAAGGTGTTAAACCTATAATATCAGAAGAATTTTCCAATGATTTGTATGTACAACTTAGCATTAGCGAAAATGAAAAAATTTTGCTTGCCCAGAATACCAACTCCACACCGCTTGAAGACGACTCTGACGAAGAATTTGAAGATGATTTTCTTGACGATTTTGAAAACAAGGAACAATCCCAGAGCCTTGCAGACCCCTTATATCCTTACAATTATTTTATGTATTATTTTAATGATGTTTTTTATACTGCAGTTCTAAAACCTGTCACATGTGCCTATAAGGCTCTTACTCCTCCTTGTTTGCGCAAAGGAGTGGATAATATTTTTAGAAATCTTATGTTTCCTGTTCGCTTTGTTAACAACCTTTTACAGGGCAAAATCAACAAAGCCGGAACTGAAGTTAAAATTTTTTTAATTAATTCAACAATTGGTGTGGCAGGTTTTGGCAAGGTTGCTCAAAACAGATTTAATCTCAATACTCCTAAAGAAGATTTCAGACAAACCTTAGGTTCCTGGTCCATTGGTAATGGATTTTATCTTGTACTGCCGTTTATTGGTCCTTCAACCTTAAGAGACTCCTTTGGACTTGCAGGAGACTATTTTCTGATTCCCATTAATTATATAGAACCTTCAGAGCTTTCCTATGGCTTAGGGGCATGGGATCTGGTTAACTACACTTCATTTCATATTGGTGATTATGAATCTTTGAAAAAAGCTGCTCTTGATCCCTATCAAGCGTTAAAAG
>CAZYDL010000150.1:0-8454 GCA_964646305.1 uncultured Desulfobacula sp.
ACAGGCATCATCCACTTCACAGGCATAAATAATTCTTGATGCCTGCTCAAACATCTTACTTGTAATGGGCTTAAACAAAAAAGAGGCCATATCTTTTTGTACACTTTTTTTATCAGGTAAATTTTTTAGTCCGGTTGCAATGACTTTGCCAGAATTTCCATCAAGGACTTCGGCATCTTCTCCATTGGTGATAACAGCAATGGGGATCTGGTAAGGTTTAATGATCCGTGACAGACCTATGGTTGAAAGTCTTCTGGTCACAAGAGAGCCTGGTGAATATTTAATGAGTGCAACAATCTTTTTTTGAAACCTGATTAAAAAATCAACTTTTATTAAAGCCTTTCTTTCACCTGCCAGAATCTCAAGATCAACACTGTTTAAGATCTCTGTTTTTTTAAATCCATTACTGAACACAAGTTGCTTTGCAATTTTTTGCAGGTATCTTTCATCAAGTGTATCTGTTAGAACAGCGCCTGTTAAAAAACATTTAAGTTTTCCAAGAACCAGATGATGGGGATTGGCTTGTTTATTCATTTATAGTCTACCAGATTTGTTCCATATTTAACCACATTTAATAATTTTTTACCTGCTTAAATTCTATTTTGCAGTGAAGGAAACCGGGAAATATCTGTGTGGGGATAAAACTTTGCTCCGGAAAACATATTCATGAACTCCTGGTTCACGTTAAGCTCTATATATGTGATGGATTTTCTTATTTGAAATATCCTTTCAAAGGCATCCGGGTCTTTGAGCAATACTTTTGCACCTCCAAGACTGCTGTTTCCAAGGACTTCAAATGTATCCAGGGGGAGATCAGGCAGCATGCCTATGGATATGGCAGAGACTGGATTGATAAATGAGCCGAATGTGCCTGCAACATAAAATCTGTGCAAATCTTTAAATTCAAGCCCTGCAGTCTTTTCCACAATCACTTGTAAAATTGTAAACATGGCAGCCTTTGAACTTGTCAGAGAATTCAAGTCAACCTGGCTCAAGCAGATTTGCTGGCCTGTACCAGACTGATCTGCATCAACAAGAATAAAATATATTATTCCCTGTTTTTCAAACAATTGCTCTTTACATATTTCTTTGGAAAACTTTCCTCTTATGTCAATGCGTTTTGACAAAAACAGGCTTGCTGCAAGATCAATCATTCCCGACCCGCAGATACCAATGGGTTTTTTCCCGTCAATGGTGTTAATTTTTAAATCATTTGAACCAGGATCAATCCAGACCTTGTCAATTACACCTGGTTTTGCTGTCATACCCATTTTACTGACACCGCCTTCAAGGGCAGGTCCTGCAGCTCCGGCACAGGCAATGAGAAAATCTGAGTTTCCCACAACAATTTCTGCATTGGTACCCACATCCACCATAAGACAGCTGTCCTGTTTTTCATCAAGATTGGAAAATAGAATACCTGCAATAAGATCACCGCCAAAATAGGAACCAATATTTGGGAACAAAAATGCCACACCATTTTGATTGATATCAAGGTTTAAACTTTTGGCTGTGAGTGTATCAGGAATATTCACACATGGAATATAGGGTTCTTTTATAATTTCATAGGATTCAATGCCGAGAAACAGATGGGTCATGGCAGTATTACCGGCAGCAGTGACAATATAAATATCTCTATTTTTCAACCCATGTTCTTTACACAGTTTTGATATATTCAAATTAACAGCATCAATAACAAGGCGGTTGAGTTCAGCAAGCCCTTCACCCTTATTTGAATAATGAATTCTTGTGAGAATATCAGGTCCTATGGCTGCCTGGGGGTTATCAAAACCTGCTTCGCCTATCTCCTGCCCTGTTTCAAGATCAATTAAAGATATGACAATTCTTGTGGAGCCAATATCAATGGCTGCGCCGAGAACAGATACATCCAAGGCTGGATCAAGCAGCTCCAGAACTATCCAGGAAGCCCTGGTTTTAAAAAGGACTGCCCTGGTTTTAAAATCCCATGATCTTAAATTTGAAGGCAGTTTTTTAAGTATATGCAAAGGAGTAAAAATTTTATCTGCGCATAACTCTTTTTTAAGGCTTTGCTCCAATCTCCCTGCATCTGCTGTATTATCTGACAAACTTGGCCTGTCAATTGCAATGGTACGGACAAACCCTTTTATCTGCATTATTTATGCAGCCTTTCAAGACGTTCCTTTACCTTTGGAAAATAGTTAAGTTCAGTATGGGGCAAAAACAGTGCTCCCATATAATGATCCATATAGGAAGTAGTTGAAGCAAGCTCAAAATTGGTCATCATATTAACAACCTTTGCCACATCACGGCGTAGTGCATTGGTCAGGGAGTTTATCTTGCACCCAAGCAGAGAACCATTGCCGAGATAGGTAACTTTTGCAGGATCAATCTCAGGTAAAAGCCCAATGGTAATGGCACTTTCAAGGTCAACATAGGAGCCGAATCCACCGGCAAGTATGATTCTTTCAATATCAGTGATTTTAAGTCCTATCTCTTCAAGCAGGGTTAATGCAGCACTGTACATGGCGCCTTTTGCCCTGATAAGATTATCAATATCCGGTTCTGTAATGGCAATATCCCTGTCTATGCCATTATCTTTTTCATACACAAGGACATATTCCCATATTTCATCTGTTTCACGAATTCTTGGAGTATCAAGGGATTGATCAAACTTGCCCCTGGAATCAATAACTCCTGTTTCCAGAAGCTTTGCCACAAGGGTAATTAAACCAGACCCGCAGATACCTTTTGCCTTTTTATTTCCAACGGTTATGATCATGGGTTCCAGGGTGTCCGGGTTAATGGCAAAATCTTCAATTGCTCCCTTTGCCGCCCTCATGCCAAACTTTACTCCTCCACCCTCAAATGCAGGCCCGGCAGAAGCTGCCGTACAGACCATCCAGTCCTTATGACCAATAACGATTTCAGCATTGGTTCCAATATCCATATACAATGTGAGTTCTTCAGATCTGTATAGACCCGCAGCCATGACTCCTGCAATAATATCTCCACCAACATAGGAAGAGACTCCTGGATACATCAATGCTATGGTGTGATCGGCAAGATCTATTCCAATCTCAGATGCATGAAAGGGTGGATACACAATACAGGCAGGCACATAAGGATCCCGGCGAATATATCTTGGATCAATTTTAAGCAACAACTGGGTCATGGTGGAGTTACCTGCAAGGGTAATGGTTGTAACTTCATCTTTTCCAATTTTTGCCTTTTTAATAATTCTTTTAAGAATTTTATTTATGGTATCAAGAATTTTTTCCTGCAAGATTTCAAGCCCATCATCTTTTTCCGTAAACATAATTCTGGAAATGACATCTTCTCCATAACTGATCTGGCTGTTGAATTCACCATGTTCAGCAAGAATTTCTCCAGAATGCAGATCAAGTACCTGGCCGAAAACAGTGGTAGTTCCGATATCAACTGCAATGGCAAAATTTCTGTGACTGGTATCAAATGGTTCAAGGTTTACTATTTCGTTTTTACCATCTTTTCTTACTGGTCTCATAATGGTTGCTGTAACCTTGAAATCACCCTGCCTGATGATGTCAGGTATTTTTCTGATCAAACTCAAGTCCATGGTCAGGCGGTGTTCATCATGTTCAAGGCGAAGATGATTTATAATTCTTGCCACATCTGCCTGATTATCATCTGCACTTGCCGGATTAAGTTCAAGATATATTTGTTCCACCGGAGGGATAAACAGACCATCTTCTCTTAATTCATCAATATTGGAATACATGACCTTTGCAGTATGTCTGGCTCCTACCTGTACATTCAAACGACTGGTATCGACTTCTGATTCAACAGGAATTCTTACCACTAGATCAGATGTTATTTCAGAAAGACAGGCTAGTCTATAGCCTTTTGAATAATCTTCATCGCTTAACTGCTCTGAAGTGCCACCTTTTACACTGCCTTTTTCAAGCAATACTCTGCATTTTCCACAAACTCCGCTTCCGCCGCAAGAGGCATTAATATGAACGCCAGCTTCCATGGCTGCCCGGATAAGGCTTTCATTTTCTTCAACTTCAACTTTTACATTATATGGTAAAAATTCTATGGAATATGTCATTATTGCATCCTTCTTTATTGCACATTTATATAAAAAGTACTGCATGCTAAAGATTAGCTTACATCTTTTGGTTTCTGCCATTCAGGGTACGTGTGACCTCCAGGTTACGCTTTACCCTTAGGTTATTGTAGGTAAACACAGGCAAAAAAACCAGGTCTGTCCGTAGCAGTCATACAAAAATTTTAATCAAAATTTTCAAGCAATCAGGAGTATAAACTTTCTCTAACCTATTTGGCAAGTTTTACAAAATTTTTGTTGAAATTTTTTATTTTCAAATTAGATTGAAATTTTCTAATCTTTATGAAATTATAAAATATTAGATATTAAAAAGCTTAGCCTATATATTTAGAGATCAAAAGGAGATGCCCAATGAAAAAAAATGATAAAAGCAATTTACCAATGAGGACAATTGATAAAAGTATTTTAGAGGGTATTGTGGGTAAAGACAATATTAAAACTGATCCTTCCGACCTCTATATTTACGGATCAGATTCATCTGTACATCATGCCATGCCATGGGCTGTGGTCAAACCAAGGACGACTGCACATGTTCAGGGAATCATGAAATATGCCAATAAAAATATCATCCCCGTAATAGCAAGAGGCGGCGGTTCAGGAATGTGCGGCCAGACTGTTCCCATCAACGGGGGCATTATCCTTGATATGAAATCTATGAATAAAATACTTGAAATCAACCTCGAAGATGTTTACTGCCGGGTTGAACCAGGGGTTGTGGACGATGATCTTAACCTTGCATTGGAACAATATGGTGTTTTTTATCCGCCAACTCCTGCTTCCTCCCGCATTGCCACCATTGGCGGTGAAATAGCCAATAATGCCAGTGGTGTCAGGTCTGTAAAATATGGAGCCACAAGAGATGCTGTCCTTGGTATGAAAGTTGTCCTGCCCAATGGAGACCTTGTCAGTCTTGGTGCCCATACAAGGGTTGAAGCATCGGGCTACCAGCTTCACAAACTGATGGTTGGCTCTGAAGGTACACTCGGTATTGTGGTAGAAGCAACCTTGAGCTTTGTTCCCATCCCGGAATTTAGATGCATGGGAGTTGCCAATTTTGATGTTCTTGAAGATGCAGGAAAAGCCATTGGTTCGATTATGGCAGCCGGAGCTAATCCCTCCATGCTGGAGCTGGTTGATGATGTGGCAATCAAAGCTGTCAACAAAACCATGGACCTTGGCCTTAAAGAAGTAGCAGCGGCTCTTATATTTGAGGCCGATGGAATGGTCAAGGAAGCAGTTGATTATGAGATCAATAAAATGAAAAAAATATGTGAAAAGCACAATGGTAAAGATATTCACGCAAGTTATGATCCTGCTGAAAGGGCAAAAATATTCATGGGAAGAAAAAAACTTTTCCCAGCTCTATCCAAATATGACGATGACCTTGCAAGCACAGCTCTTGCCGATGATATGGCAGTTCCCTATTCAAAAATGGCTGAAATGGCAGCAAAAATTCATGAGATTGCAGATAAAAACAATATTGTTATGACAGCCTATGGCCATTGCGGTTCAGGATGTATGCATACTAAAATCCTCATGGATACAAAGAGAAAAGATCAATGGGCTTCTGCAAAAAAAGCAATCACCCAGGTTTATGCATATGTCAGATCTGTTAATGGGACAACAAGTGCTGAACATGGCATAGGGATTTCCAAGGCAGAATCATTCAAGATTGAAAAAGCAGATTCATTAAATCTTTTAATCACCATTAAAAAAGCCCTTGACCCCAATAATATTTTAAATCCCGGCAAGCTCATGCAGGCACCTGAAAACTGGGTAACTGCAACTAATTTGAGATATGCAGTAAATAATTAGGTTTTGGTATAATTAAATTAGCATCATTAGACTAAGAGGTTAATTCTCCATGAAAACTAAAACAGTGAAAAGTAAAACAAAAAAATTCAAACATCTTGAAAAATGGGAAGACACTCTGGCAAACTGTATCAGATGTGGATATTGTTTTGAACATTGCCCGATGTTCCACCATACAGGCTGGGAATCTGATGCACCAAGAGCAAAAATAGTTACAGCTTTCGGACTTTTGACAGGGGAAGTTGAGCCATCACAGTCTGCCATTGATAAAATGTTCTCATGCTTTTACTGCATGAGATGCGAAGCTGCCTGCTCCTCTGGAGTTGCTTTAACCCAGATTTTCACCGATGCCAGAAAAGACTTTGTTGAAATGGACCTGGAAGAGGGGCCTGGCACGACATCAACAACAAGCCTTCAATGTGCCCGCTGCCTTGTCTGCATCGAAGAGTGCCCCCATGAAGCAAGGTTTTACGATGGAGAAAATATTGCCACTGACCCATCAAAATGTCAATCCTGCGGTATCTGTGTTGAAGTCTGCCCTGCTGGCGCTGCCACAATTGAAAAAAGTTTTGGAACCAGCAGAAACGATCTAACAAAAAGAGCTTCCACATTTCTCCAGGGCCATGAATCAGCAAAGGCCATTATTTTTGCCTGTAACTGGTCATATTACCCAGGCCTTCAGGCTTCGGTTCTGCCGGAATCTCACACTGCTGACAATGACTATGAAATCCTTGTAAACATGTGCGGTGGACGCCTTGAGGCCCAGCTGTTAATGGCGCCTTTTCTTAATAATGCCTGGGGTGTCATGGCAGCCTGCTGTCCTGATGATGAATGCGAGCATAATGGCAACAAGAATGCAAAAAAACAGATCGAAAAGCTTCGCAAGACATTTAAAAATATTGATATTGACCCTGAAAGAATCCAGCTTGTTCAGATCCCGGCTGGAAACAAGACATTGTTCCAGGCTGAGATTGATACTTTTATTGATAAGCTCAATAAGATGGGACCGATACGATAAAACAATGAATAGTTAAAAATGAATAATTAAGGAATATAACAAATTTAAAATGGTTTTTTCCGAAATTATTCATTTTTCAGTTTTTGACCTTTAGGTTATTCTTAAATTTAAAAAAGGAATTTTTTGATGAAAATTGATGTGCCCTATGATAAAGACGGCTCCATGTCAGCCGTGATAGATGATGATATAAATGTAAATTTCCTTGAAGCCAATGATGTTCAGATAGGTGACGAGGATAAAAATATTCAGGCTGCCATAAATGCTCCCATAAACAGCAGAGATTTTAAAGAGTTTCTAAATGATGCAAAAAAGGTTCTTGTGATTGTAAATGATGCCACAAGACCCACTCCAACAAAAAAAATCCTTGAATTTATCTTTGATGACTTAAAGCAGACTGATTTTAATTTTATCATTGCAACAGGTGCCCACAGAGGACCTTCCCAGGAAGAATACCTCCAGATTTTCGGCTCGTTTTATGAAAAAGTAAAAGACCGGATTATAGTTCATGATGCCAGGGTTGATGAAGATATGGTATATCTTGGAGACTCTTCCAATGGAACACAAATGTATGTAAACAAAGCAGGAGTAGAAGCAGATAAGATAATCATCATCTCTTCTGTGGAACCCCACTATTTTGCCGGATATACAGGTGGGCGAAAATCTTTTCTGCCGGGTATTGCAGGATATAAAACAATAGAACAAAACCATAAGCTTGCACTTGTTCCAGAGGCTAAATCACTTGCTCTTGAGGGAAATCCTGTTCATGAAGATATGATGGATGCCATTAAAACCGTAAAGCAGGAAATTTTTTCCATTATGACGGTTCTTGATAAAAGCCATAAAGTCTATGCCACCTGCTGCGGTCATATCAATGATTCATTCCATGCTGCCATTGATAAGTCCAATGAGGTATTTGCAGCACCTTTAAAAGAGAAAGCAGATATTGTTGTATCCATTGTAAAATTCCCCCAGGATATTGATCTGTACCAGGCACAAAAAGGAATTGACAATGCAAAGCTTGCCCTGAAAAAAGATGGTATCATGATCCTTGTGGCAAAATGCAGATGCGGCATTGGAGGAAAAGCCTTTGCTGACCTGCTCGGGTCCAGCGACACACCAAAAGCTGCCCTTGAAACCATTGAAAAAGGATATGTTCTTGGATACCACAAGGCTGCAAAAATGGCTGAAATAGGGCTCTGGGCACAAATGTGGGCAGTTACTGATGTGGAGCCTGACATTATTTCAAAACTTTTTATCAAACCCTTCAGTGATCTCCAGACCGCCATTGATCAGGCAATAAATGAAAAAGGCAAGGATGCAAGTGTTTTGTTTTTAATGGATGGCGGACTTATAGTTCCACAGGTTTAACCCTGCTCGCCAAAGTTCTACCTCAT
Source organism: uncultured Desulfobacula sp. (assembly GCA_964646305.1). Taxonomy (GTDB): domain Bacteria; phylum Desulfobacterota; class Desulfobacteria; order Desulfobacterales; family Desulfobacteraceae; genus Desulfobacula. Next base: position 8,315 of record CAZYDL010000150.1, read on the forward strand.
AGATTGAGTATCTTATTATTGATTTATAAAATATAAAGGACTGGAATGGAAAACATCTGGAAAAAAGAATTTACAATCAAGGAGTTAAATGATTTTTCTCAAAATTCAATTGTAGGACACCTCGGCATTGTTTTCACAAA
>CAZYDL010000151.1:0-1872 GCA_964646305.1 uncultured Desulfobacula sp.
GAAAAAATTTAAAATATTATTACTTGTATGGCCTATTATTCTGCTGCTTGGAATGTGGTGGAACTTTTCCTATCAACGACAGCAAATCGATAAAAAATTGCTGGAAGCTGATGGGATGGTCTGGAAAGCAGGGGAAGAACAATTTGTGATCCGGATTAATCAGCGAGAGGATGGAGAGCTGCTTCATATACTAATTAAGATTGTTGGTCCTGGAAACAGAGAAATTTTTAAAACAAGGGAAGTGATTGACAGAGACATGTTTGGCGGTGGATTTGTTCGTGCTGTTCAGGCTGATTCCGATCCTGAAAATGAAATACTTGTATGGCATACACAAGCCAGTTATTATCTGGATTTTTCACAAGGGAGTGTGAAAAAAGTTTCGTTTGAGAGGATGCCGCAACATATAAAGAATCTTGCCAAAAGCTGGCATAAGTATAATGTAATGGCGGGCATGACAATGACATTATTATTTTTGTTCGTGGTTTGCTATTATGTTTTGTACATTCTTGTCAAGGTCATCTTGAGGCTGTTGGGCAAAAGGGGACATTATTCAAAGGTCTCAACATATAAGGAATTATAATAGATTGGTAAAACGCTATAACAAACTAAAAATAATTCAAAATAGTCTACAGTTTAATAAACTGCTTTTTTTATTTTTAATCATATTTTGTGTTTTGGCTATACGCACTGAAATGATATATGGTGCAGTTTTTGATTTGTCTAATCCAAGTTATAGTAAAGCCCGTGATTTTAAAGCTGTAGCACAGGCCTATCAAAATGATAAACCATATCTTAAAAATGGAGAGCCTGTTTTCAGCTATGCTGTAAAATATGATACTGCCCGGGATGCTGCAAAAGCTTCCATGGCATATTGCAAAAGACTCATTCATAAAAATTTAAAAAATATCAAGATAGAGGTCATAGCCTTGGGCAACATTCCTGTGAAGAATCAAGGAACGCTTGATCAATTGATAAAAAAATATCAGGAATATGTAGAAAAATTTTTAAAGACTGAATTTACCAAAACCGGAGAAAGAGACCTGGTCACAAGGCTTTCCACGACTCTCCAAAAAACAGGGGAGTATAAAAAATCAGAAGACCTTCTTATTGATCTTGCCATGGAAGGTGAAATTCTTGCCCAAAATGCCCTGGCATATCATTGGGCAGAGCTTGGAAAAAATCTTCCCATGGCTTTATCTTTTGTCAATAATGCTGTTAAAAATGATCCAGACTTTTTTTCCTTTCATGATACCAGGGCTTTGGTTCTGTTTCGCCTTGGCAGGGAAAAAGATGCCCTGAACGCTTCAGTGAGATCTGTCAGCCTTAAACCCCATCATATTGCCCTTGATCATTATGGTGATATTTTATGGGAGACAGGGAATAGGGCGCAAGCTGTGAAACAATGGGAAAATGCCATTGCCAACACCAAAGATATTGTATTCATTTATAGGGTGGCCTTAAAAATTAAAAATGGAAAGACCCAGGATATTATTTTTGAATAATTGCTCAATATTATTACTGGTCGGAAGTCGCTGTAAAATAAATAAAGCCATCCTCTATATGTCAAGTGGCTGATAACAGCCATTTTGGCTGTACGAAAACAACCACATTATATATATTTCAAACCCCTCAATAATACTTATTTTTTAAGATCATTGTCAATGCAGTCTTTTAGTTACAATATCTTTCTGGCATATATTTTGCTGACTTATTGCATGTTAATTGTTTTTTAATAAACTTTTGCAATAAAGGAATTTTATTATGGGAAAAAGTAAAAAATTAAATTTTATTCTATTGTTAGTATTGATTTCGCTTATGACTGTTTTTGTAACAGGATCTGTGTTCGCCTGCAATGGCGGAGGAAATGGCGGA
>CAZYDL010000151.1:1972-8413 GCA_964646305.1 uncultured Desulfobacula sp.
GACTGTTTTTGTAACAGGATCTGTGTTCGCCTGCAATGGCGGAGGAAATGGCGGAAGTAGTGGAGGTGATAGTGGAGGCGATGGTGGAGGTGGATACTCAGATTCTGATCTTCCATCAACTGGTATTACTATTATGACAGCAGAGGAAATGGATGAAATTTTCGGTCCAAGGTCGGTGCCGCAATTTGAAGGTCCGGTTCATATCCCCTCCACTACAGTGGCAATTGAGGCGAATAAATATTGGTTAGCTTTATGGCAGAATACCGAAGATGTTGGGAATGCGAGTGCTACATTGAGCCAAGCATTAGTTGCGTTGGGGGGGTTGCCTTTTACACCCATCTCTGCATTATGGCATGGTCCAAAAACTCTTAGCAGAGAGCTTTATGCGGCATATCGTGGGGATGAAAATTCTTCCAGGAGAGCTAATGCTAGATCATGGGCCGGCCGCCAGATTAATTGGATGCTGGAAAGCGTTTATAACTCTAACGCAGTGAAAATAATGATGGATCGCCCTCGCGGCGACGCTCTTAGCGATTACTAACTGTGTATGAGGTCAACACAATATATTGCATTCTGTAACAGCCTGATAGCATATGAATGGTGCAGGATATCAAAAATAAATACATCTATGAAAGATTATAAATCAAAGAGGTAATAATGAAGAAAATTTATATAAAAATATGGGTTGTTTTATTTGCCCTTGCATTTCTGATGGGTTGTGTAAGTACGGAGAAAAAAAAACCTATTACCACTGAATCAATCGAAATTGGAGCCCTGCAGCCTTTAATTACCCAAGCTGTTTTGGCTGCTGATGCAATCAAAACAGGAAATATAGAATCATTACCATTTGCTATAGTTGATTCTAATTCTAAAATAGTGATCGATAAAGTACCCGGTGCTTTCACAAATAGATCTTTACTGATTGGAAACTATTATACGAACCCAGAGGAGCCGACAGCCCTTTCTTTTGCTACTGAATCCCAAGACATATATGGCAGGATAGACAGGAGAATCACAAAAATAATTTACAGGACACCAAAACCAAACTCAGCCCAGACACAAGACATCAAGGCATGGCTATTAAAACAGAATGTTTCTTCCTTAACAAAAACTGGTGGTATCTCCCGGGAAGATTTGATAAATTTTCAAAAAGAGAAAGGATTGAGCCCAGATGGACAATTTGGCCCAATGACGGCCAAAGCTCTGGCACAGGATTTTTCTATGATTCATGTTGAGAGTCTGGAAAGTCGTATTTTTTATCCTGAGATTCCTAATCACATGGTTTTTATCCTGCCCTATGATGTTTTTGAAAAAGAAAAAGGGAAAACAAAAGGGTTTGAATCATGGTTAGAAGTGGGAAAACTGGGTATTTCAAAAGATGAATTCAAAAACACAGCCAAAAAGGGGGATAAATTTATTCTGTTTGTTTATTTCTTTGATCGTATTAATCCTGCCTATGGTATCAGTGTCGATTTTGCAACTTCTGCAAAAGTAAAAGGCAATACATTAACCAAACCATATCATACAAAGAAAGGTAACTGGCCAGTGATTGCAAAAAACTTTACTGTTGATGATAAGTTGCCTGAAACCTTGTATCTTAATATTTTTCTTAAGAAGAGTTCGTTCAAATCTCCATGTATTGGAAGTCATAAATTACTATGAAATTTGTTTATTTCTTCTCTTTATCAGTAATAGTAGTATTGTTTCTGGGTGCATGTCAGGCAGTTAAAAAAGATTTGCACCCTTTAACATTTAAGTTGATCGCCTCAGGAATACAATTTGATGCCAATGACAATGGACGGTCCGGGTTTGGCACCTATGCTGTTTCACCTGAATATAAAGCCTTTGCTGCTTCTGTTGGAAAGAATGGGCTTTTGGGTGCCTGGGGAAAAGGTTGAGATCTATCAAGTCAAGGGGCAGCCATTGAGGCTGCCCTGTACCGATGTCGGAGTTACCGGCAGAAAAATGACCCTCCATGTAATATAATTGCAATAGGGAATCGCCTGGTTTTCAATATGAATCTAATTGAATATTCAACTAAAGTTCTTCAATTCAGGTTTTTGAATTTAGGTTTAGATGGCAGCAGGCAGGCCTTTCTAAGTTATGAACCTTTGGCAACTAGAGGGCACATCTGGCTCGTAGATAAAAATCAAGGCAGGGATTGTAAAGGTCAATGGTTTTTAAATACTGATAAAAAATATTTGTGGGAAATAAAATGCTCAGATGGACTTAAAGCATCGGGGAGTCTCACTAATCCCTTAAATATGAATGGAACTGGAAAAGGAAAAGATAATTCTAACAGAGAAGTGATCTTTGTTTTTACTACAGAAAAAAAGTAAACCATACAAACCTATTCAGATGAGCCCACATATAGTAAACATTCAGATGCAAAGCTAGGGAAGTAATCACGAATTTGAATATAATATTTTTTTCAAATAATGGCCTGTATAACTTTTTAAAGAGCGGGCAATTTTTTCAGGGGTTCCCTGGGCTATAATCTTCCCTCCGCTGCTGCCTCCTTCAGGCCCAAGATCAATTATCCAGTCTGCGGTTTTAATAACATCCATATTGTGTTCAATAATAATTACACTGTTGCCAAGTTTTGTCAGGCGAAAAAGAACTTTGAGTAATAGTTTTACATCCTGGAAATGCAGGCCTGTGGTTGGTTCATCAAGAATATACAATGTTTTGCCAGTATCTCGTTTGGCAAGTTCCCGTGCAAGTTTAATCCTCTGGGCTTCACCGCCGGAGAGTGTAGTGGCTGCCTGGCCAAGTTTGATATAGGAGAGTCCAACATCCATCAAGGTATTTAAAATATTTATAATTTTAGGATGATCGGAAAATAGCTCTTTTGCCTGCATGACCGAAAGATCCAGGACATCGGAGATGGAATGACCTTTATATGTAATTTCAAGGGTTGCACGGTTAAATCTTTTGCCCTGGCATACTTCGCAGGGGACAAAAACATCGGCAAGAAAATGCATTTCCACCTTAATATGCCCGTCGCCCCTGCATGCCTCACATCTGCCGCCTTTAACATTAAAAGAGTATCTTCCTTTTTTATATCCCCTTGCCTTTGATTCCGGCATCATGGCAAAGAAATCACGGATATGGTCAAAAACTTTAGTATAAGTTGCAGGATTGCTTCTTGGAGTACGGCCAATGGGTTTTTGATCAATATTAATAATCTTATCAAGATGGGTTAACCCTTTTATTTTTCCATGCCTGCCCACTGTTATCTGGGATTTATGGAGTTTGGCTGCAAGGGCTGGATATAAAATCTGGTTAATCAGGGTTGATTTTCCTGCTCCTGAAACACCTGTGACTGCAACAAGAAGTCCAAGGGGTATCTTTACATTGATATTCTGCAGATTGTTTTCACCTGCCTTGACAATGGTTATCCACTTATTGCCATTGGCCTTATGGTTTTTCCTTATTTTTGGAATTTTTATCTGCTTTTTTCCTGTTAAAAATTTGCCTGTAATGGATGCTGGATTGGCTTTAATCTGTTCTGGAGTACCCTGGGCAACAATTTGGCCCCCAAGATGTCCTGCTCCCGGGCCTATATCGACAATCCAGTCTGATTTTTCCATTGTTTCCCTGTCATGTTCCACTATGATTAGAGTATTGCCAATATCCCTCAAATGATGGAGGGTTTGCAGCAATTTAATATTATCTCTCTGGTGCAGGCCAATGGAGGGTTCATCAAGAATATATAAAACTCCGGTCAACTCTGAACCAACCTGGGATGCAAGTCTGATTCTCTGGGATTCTCCGCCTGAAAGAGTTGGACCGCTCCTGTCAAGGGAGAGATAATCAAGGCCGACATTGACAAGGAACCCAAGCCTGTTTGATATCTCTTTGAGCAGCTCCTGGGCAATAAGCTGTTTGTTTCCTGTCAGGTTTAATCCATTAATAAATTCAAAGGTCTGTTTAATAGTCATGGCTGTCATATCAATAATGGATTGTTTATTAATATGGACATGGAGTACTTCATTTTTCAAACGTCTGCCCTGGCAGGCTGGACAGGTACTTGATGTCATAAAAGCTGAATAATATTTTTTCTGGCCTTCGGAATGGGTGGCTTTATAACGTCTCATGAGGGTATGAATCAAGCCCTCATGGGTTCTGGTAAACTCTCCCTGGATTTTGGCTGAATTCCAGTTTACGGTCATTTCTTTTGTATTGGAGCCGTACAAGAGAAGATCTCTATCTTTTTTCGGTAGTTTTTTCCATGGCAAATCAAAATTGATTTTCCATTGATTTTCCATGGCTTTAAGCTGACTCATACCCCAGGAGTTATCATTGTTATATCTTGGCTTTTTAATAAAATAATTCTTCCACGGGATAACAGCACCCTGTCTGATGCTCAAATTTGTATCTGGGACAATTTTGTTAACATCCATGGACAAAAGTGTTCCAATTCCATTGCAGTCGGGGCACATTCCCAAAGGCGAATTAAATGAAAAAATCTGGGGAGTAAGTTCTGGATATGCAATGCCGCAGCAGGATCGGGCTTCACTCATTTTTAAATCTTCTCTGCCCAGCATATGGACAATGATCTGCCCGGATCCTAGTTTTAATGCAGATTCCACTGAATCTGTCAGACGCTTTTCAAATTTTTCATCATTTTTGACTTGCAGGCGGTCCACCACAACTTCTATGTGATGTTTTTTATTTCTGGCAAGGGTCTGGACATTTTCCAGCTCCTGAACAACACCATCCACCCTGACCCTGGCATATCCTTGTTTTTTCAGGGCATCAAGCCTGTCTCTGTGTTCGCCTTTCCGGTTTTCCACAATGGGAGCAAGAATTAAAATTTTTGAATTTTCCGGCAATGCCATTATCTGGGACACCATGCTCTGGGCATGTCCCCTTCCAACTTTTTTGTCGCATTTATAACAATACTGGGTTCCTATTCTGGCAAACAATACCCTTAAATAATCGTAGATCTCAGTAATTGTTCCAACAGTGGATCTTGGATTTTTACTTGCGGCTTTCTGTTCAATGGCAATTGTCGGGGAAAGGCCTCTGATGGTATCATATTTGGGTTTTTCCATCTGCCCGATAAACTGCCTTGCATAGGAAGAAAGCGATTCAACATATCTTCGCTGGCCTTCTGCAAAAATTGTATCAAAGGCCAGACTTGATTTTCCAGATCCTGAAACCCCTGTAAAAACAACCATCTTTTTTTTGGGGATATCTATATCAATATCTTTAAGATTGTGTTCTTTTGCTCCCTTGACAATTATCCTGTCAAGCTCCATGGAACTTGTAACAGCTCCTATTGATGAACTAATTGGACCGCCGTCTTTCATTTATGTCTTAATCTCCTGATTTTGCTAATAACAATGCCAAATTTAACCGCAAAATTAAAATATGATGCTTTTTAGACTGGGTTAAAGCAAATATAAAACCATTGGGCTTTTGAACACCAGAATTTACAAAGGAAAGTACAAACCAGTCTTGATGGGTTTTTGCCTGTTGGCTTTAAATACTATTACTTATTTTCATGGCTGCAGCCATGGTTTGTTTAATAATGGCAGGTATCTTAGTTTTTGCCATGGAAGCCTTGAATCCAACTACCCATATGGCAGGGATGTAAGCGCCGTGTTTTTTAATGGGTGCTGCCACAGCCCTGACACCTGAAATATACTCTTCATCATCATAGGCAAATCCCTCTTTTTTTACTTTTTCCAGCTCCCTGATATACTCTTCAGGGTCAATAATGGTGTTGGAGGTAAATTGCCGCAAAGGATTTGATTTGAGAAAGTCATGTACATTTTCAGGATCCATTCCAGAGAGAAACAGTTTGCCGGTTGCCCCTGCAAACAGAGGCAGGGCAGTTCCAATGGGAGAGGTGATTTTAAAATCTTTTCTGGATTCAACAATATCAATGATGGTTACCCTGTCATTGTTTAGGATGCCCAGAAAAACTGATTCCTGACACTGCTCCATTAATTCTTCCATGATTGGCCGTGCATTTTTTTTAAAGTCAATTCTCTCATGGGCAGATTTCCCAAGCTCCATAATAGTCATACCGATAAAATAACGTTTTGAAGTGGAACTCTGGATAATGGCACCCTGTTCTGATAACGCTGTAATAATACCATGGACAGTGCTTTTGCTGATGTCTAACATGGATGCGATTTCACTGATTTTTAAACCCTGGGAGCTTTTTGCAATGGCTTTTAAAATGATAAATGCTTTTTTGACAATGGGTGCCTGATATTTTTTTGTCATTGTTCTCCATAATGAAATTTTTTATTTCAACCAAGCTTATTAATAGTTTTTCAGCTAGGTTTTCGTATTTATTACACCTGTCCACAGGCGTTCACCATGGTGAATAATATAAGATACAATGATAAATTATCAAGTGTATGTATTCTGTTTTTTGAAAAATCAGGTATTAATCTATATGGATAAATGATTTTAAATTTT
>CAZYDL010000152.1:0-5798 GCA_964646305.1 uncultured Desulfobacula sp.
TCAGTACGATCAAAAGGATAATAATGACGCCAAATCCTGTTGCAATTTTTTTCCCTATGGTCATATCTTTCCAGTTCATAATTCCTCCTTAAAAAATATAATATTTAATTATTGTTACAAAAATTAATTGTTTTTGGATGTCCTTTCCAAGGCTGAGATTTCAACACTGCTCAATACTTTATCGATATTGAGAAGAATTTTTACCCCATCTTCTATTTTTGCCATGCCCAGGATATAGTCTGTGTCCAGTCTACTCCCAAAAGAGGGGGTCTCTTCAATCTCTTCCTGTGTAATATTTACAACCTCTGATACGGCATCTACAACAATGCCGATGAGGATTGTGCCTGATTCACCATCAATTTCCACAACAATGATACAGGTACGATCAGAATAGGGGATTGAATCCATGGAAAATTTTAATCTAAGATCAAAGACAGGAATAACCTTGCCGCGGAGGTTGACAACCCCCTTTATGAAATCTGGTGTCTGGGGGACAGATGTGATGGACATCATGCCAATGATCTCTTTGACCTTGAGTATACCAATGCCGTAAGTTTCTTCCGCCAGTGTGAATGTCAGATATTTCCCTGTTTTTATTGTGATTTCCTGGATAGCCCTGTCCAGGTCACCAATCGAATCTTCCATTATAGATCTCCTTTTAATATTTTATCACTTGGTATTATATTTCGTACTTTGGTTCATGTGCTGGATAATATTTTCAAGTTCCACCAGATCAACGGGTTTGACCATGTAGTAAAGGATTCCCTGGCTGCGGACTTTTTTTTCAACATCCGAGGAGCTGTAACCGGTCATTGTAATAATTTCCATGCCAGACCATTCTCTTTTCAGTTTAGGGATTAAATCATAGGCAATGGTATCCGGAAGAAAGATATCCAGCAAAATTAGATCAAATATTTCTGTTTTGACGATGTCTAACGCCTCTTTGCCGGTTTCAGCTACTCTGGCCGTATGTCCCCATCTTTCAATCTTAAGTTTCAGTAAGGTTGAAACCTGAGCTGTATCTTCAATGATTAGAATTTTCATAATAACCCTGTATTTTAAATTTTTTCATAGGATTGTCTAAAACTGCTTTCAGGTTCTAAAGTTGTCATACATGATTATTTAGCAATTGATGTGCCAGGCAATAAATATTGGGCTATCTTGTTGATTTTATGGAGAAAAATACTAATAGTGGAAAAGTAATGACGATGTGATAAATGGGGTTGAATTTACCCGTTTTATATGTTTTATTGGTTTAATACATTGAAATTAAAAGGAATTATATATAATGGGGCAAAATAGCCCTAAATGGGGTGTTTTTCAGAATTTGGCTATGCCGTGTTTTTTGATTTTCGAGTAAAGAGTTTTTCGGTTCATTCCCAAGAGTGATGCAATCTTGCCTTGCTGCCATTGGTTTTTTTGCAGATAATGGGTGATAATTTTTTTTTCATAATTTTTCATGGCATCCTGTAAATTATGAACTTCATTCCCCATGCTTGATTCAATCTCCTGAACAGATAAATTTGTATTCCTTTGGGCACCAAATGAATCAAACACATCAAGCCGATTGAGGGTAACATATCGATGAATAATATTCTGTAACTCCCTGACATTGCCTGGCCAGTCATAGTTTTCCAATGCCGTCATTATGTTTGGCGGAATGTGGGGCAGGGTCTTGCCGGTGCTGAAGCGTCGCAAAAAATGATAAATTAAAATGGCAATATCTTCTCTTCTTTTACGAAGAGGAGGAAGATGTATTGGAACAACATTAATCCTGTAGAAAAAATCAGGCCGCATGAACCCTTTTTCTACCAGTGTATCCAGATCTTTATTTGTGGCGGCAATGACACGGATATCTGTCTTGACAGGCATACTGCCGCCAAGAGGAGTGAATCCGTCTCCATCAAGCACCCGGAGCAATTTGACCTGCATATTTAAATTGATTTCTCCAATTTCATCCAGAAACAAGGTTCCCTTATCTGCTATCTCTAAAAACCCTGACTTATCGATATTGGCACCGGTAAAGGCACCTTTTTTATAGCCAAAGAATTCACTCTCTACCAGATTATCAGGAATCCCTCCGCAATTCACAGGCAGGAACGCTTGATCCTTTCTTTTCCCTAAACTATGTATGGCGTTGGCAACAAGTTCCTTGCCGGTTCCAGATTCTCCATGAATAAAGATACCGGCATCGGATGATGTCACTTCAAGAATAAGGTTGTATATCTCCTGCATTTTTATACTCTGCCCTATGATATTACCCAAGCCATACCGATTAATGCTCGCAGATTTTAAGAGTCTGTTTTCCAGCTCAAGCTTTTTTTGATTTTTCTCAATTGCCTGATCGGAAAGCTTTCGATCATTTACATCAATTGCTATGATTTGCTGGCCTGAAATTTTTCCTTCTGAATCCAATCCTGGACTGGCAATATAATAATACCATCTGTTATTTTTAGCGCTTTGATGTTCAAAGTTGATGGTTTTTCCAGCAAGTACCTTATCTCCTTGACACCAGGGGCATATGTCACTAAATCCATGAATCAGTTCATAACACTTGGCACCCGTTGCATCATATCCAAGATGCCCAACAAATGTCTTATTCATAAACTCAATTTCATAATCCCTGGAAACTGTATAAATAAATCCATTGAAATTGTTTAAAATTAGATTAAGCTGCTCCTTGTTTTTTTTTAAAACATCTCTTGCTATATATTTCTCAGTCTCATCTGTATATACAGCTACTATTTCGTCTGTGGACAAACGGTAAATAAAATTTTTCCGCCACCCTGTCAGCTTGTCGTCTTCATATAAGGAGACAGGAAAATGTTCAGAAATTCCTGTTTTCCACACCCGCTGGAAAACAGCAAACAGGCCAAAGTCTTTAATCTTGGGAAATTTTTTAAGAATACTTTGTCCTATTAGATCTTCTTTGCGGAGATTTTCAATTTTTTCTACTTGTCTGTTACAATACTTAAAAATGAAATCCTGCCCATTGTGAGTGACTTCATAGACGACTATTGCGCTGTCTATGTTATCAAATAGTTTTTGAAATTTTTTTTCAGGTTGCATTTGGGATTTTATAGTAACCATTTATATCATTTTAAATTGTGGAGTAAAACCATTATTGTTTCTAACAATTTTCTGAAACCAAACTACTGCTATGGTATGCACGCTACACAAATCAGAAAATTATTGGTATACTGATCAACCGCAATAAAAATTACACTAATATATACTATGGTGTAAAGTAAATAAATTTAAAAAAATCATCCTGTTATATTAATACGACAATTAAATAGCCACCCCTTGCTTAGCATGAGCAATTTTGGGATGTTTGAATATATCCTACTCCACTTGGCAATTTTTGAAGTTTTCTCAAATGCGATTAAGAATTATTATAGATTCAGTGTTTTTATGTAAAGACAAACAGCCTGAACTTGTAGCATAACACGCCTTATGCGGTTTTCTATATTTTTTCTTGACACATAGTTCTAATAAAGCTATTTTATTCAAGATTTTAGGTGCTGCTTTAAGCAGTTAAGAGGGAATCCTGTGTAAATCAGGAACGGACCCGCCGCTGTAACCGGGAATGAACGTCATAATGTCACTGTTGAATCGAGTTTTAGATAACGGGAAGGCATGACAAGTAAATTGATCCGGAAGTCAGAAAACCTGCCTGAATATTTGGTCGTGTTGCTTGCGAGGACCATGGCAGATCAATAAAATGAGGATAAAAACGGTTCCCATATCAGACTATCTCTGGTATGGGATTTTTTGTTATGCTTAGGCCCCCGCATTATTGTGACATATAATATATAATAAGCGAGGATTTACCATGAAAAAATTGAGATTTATTGTACTTATTGTTGTTTCCAGCCTGATTTTCAGCTCACATCTTTATGCCAAAACTGCCATTATTGTTGCCAGCTTTGGCACCACAGTGCCATCTGCTGTGCAATCCATAACAAATATAACTTCCCGGGTTAAAACAGCTTTTCCCGATACAGAAGTCAGGGTTGTCTTTACATCAAATATTATCCGTTCCATATGGGAAAAAAGAAGTAAAACTCCACAAGAGTGGATAGATCAAGGAATTCCCAAAGAGATTCTTTATACAAAAAACCTTTTATCCACGTTTGGAGATTTAAAAAGTCAAGGATTTAAGGATGTTATCGTTCAACCAACGCATTTGTTCCACATGGAACAATTCTCTGATTTAAGTCAATATGTAAATGCCATAGCTTCCATCAAGACTATTCGAGATAAATGGAAACCATTTAATAAAATTGCTCTTGGCAGGCCTGCGCTTGGTACTGTTGGTGATGTATACCCCTATCATGATGATATGAAAGAGGCTGTTAAAGCCTTTGCCAAAGATGTTGCCGTCGCAAAGCAAAAAAAAGCTGCTCTTGTATATATGGCACATGGTAATGAGTTGTGGTCAACAGGCTTATATGTTGAATTTCAAAAATTAATGAGACAGACTTATCCCGGGGTTAAAATTTTTATTGGAAGTGTTGAAGGATACCCTGGTCTAGACGATATCAAAAAGAGCCTTGAGCATTTTACTCCGAAAATAGATAAGATTTTATTAAAGCCCATGATGATAGTTGCCGGAGATCACGCCACTAATGATATGGCTTCCGAAGAAGAAGATTCCTGGAAAACCATTTTAAGTGGTGCTGGATTTAAAGTTGAAACAATTCTCCAGGGCCTTGGATCAAACAATCAATTCGCAGACCTTTTCATAGATCATATAAAAGATGCTGCAAAAGCTTCAGGTATCAACCTGTAGATTATGGCAAAACATTGAGTATACCCAATGCCATATCACAAGGGAGAACAAGATATCTGGTGATCTTTTTCTCCCTTTTTCTTGTATTAATGATTTTAACTTCTTTATCTCTTGGATACATCAAGATACCTATGCTTGATATCATCGCCATTCTATATGGAAAAACAGGTGCTGATCTTCAAATGCTAAACAATATAAATGAGACATACCTTGCAGTAATCTTTGATGTACGGCTACCAAGAATACTTACCTGCGCGGCTGTGGGGGCTGCACTTGCAGTCTCGGGGAGTCTGTTCCAGGGAATTTTATTAAATCCTCTTGCCGACCCCTATACCCTTGGGGTCTCCGCAGGCGCTGCTTTTGGAGCATGTATTGCAATTTTGTTAAATTTAGGTGCAGCATATGTTTCTGTTCCCATGTTCGCTTTTATTGGTGCCTGTGCAACCTTGTTTGTGGTTATGTTTTTATCCTTTTCTTCAAAAAACCCAATGGCAGGATTATCATCCAATAATCTAATTTTATCTGGAATTATTGTTGGAGCAATTCTATCTGCAGGCATTAGTTTTTTAAAATTTATTGCCAATGAACAGGTTTCCGTTATTATTTTCTGGCTCATGGGAAGCTTTGCTTCAAAAACATGGTTTGATTTTGTCATTGTAATGTTTTTTCTTTTAACAGGCTTTTTGATCTCAATGTTTTATGCAAGGGATTTGAATCTGATTTCTCTTGGTTCAAAAGCTGCTGCAAGTCTTGGTGTTGACCTGAAAAAAACAAATATAATTTTATTGGTAACAGGTTCAATGCTGGCTGCTGTTTGTGTGTCAGTCTCAGGTATTATTGGCTTTGTAGGGCTTTTAGTACCTCACATGGTGAGATTTGTAACAGGCCCTGACAACCGCAAATTAATCCCTTTGTCAATGATTGCAGGAGCATCCCTGCTATTGTTTGCCGATACTATTACACGAGCTGTTCTTCCACATGAAATACCCATTGGAGTTTTAAC
>CAZYDL010000152.1:5898-8318 GCA_964646305.1 uncultured Desulfobacula sp.
AATATTGACTGCTCCTTTGAGGCAAAAAATTTTTATTCTATTCTTGGTCCAAACGGCAGTGGTAAAACAACTCTGCTTGACTTAATATCCGGGTTCTTAAACCCCAATACCGGCCATATTGAAATAGACAATAAAAATCTTTTAGCTTTTTCAAAAAAAGAACTTTCAAAACAGATTGCACTGGTTTCCCAGGATTATAGTATAAATTTCCCGTTCAGTGTTAAAGATGTTGTGATGATGGGGCGGCATCCCTATATTTCACGGTTTTCACACCCTGATATTGATGATTGTGAAATCGTGACAGCAATGCTTGAAACCTGTGGCATAGAACATTTACAGGATAGAAAAATCAATGAGCTCTCTGGAGGGGAAAAGCAAAGGTGCGTATTTGCAAGGGCTTTATGCCAGGACACACCTATTCTTTTATTGGATGAAGCCTTTTCCAATATGGATATTAATCACACCCTGCATATGCTGGAGCTTGTAAAAAAATCCATTAAAAAGGGTAAACTTGTTATAAGTGTTTTCCATGATTTAAACCTTGCTTTAAGCTGGTCTGATGAATTATTAGTATTAAAGCAGGGAGAAATTAAGGCTTTTGGCAACTCCCAGGAGGTTTTAACGCAAGAAACCATTCAGAAAGTTTTTCATGTGAAATCAATTGTTGAATTTAATGAGCATGTTCAGGCAAAGCAGGTGTATTATCCAGGAAATTAAAATAAGATATCTAAAAAGTTTAATGCAGAAAACAAACCTTAATACAGGCATACATGCATTATTTGAGCATGCTCTTCTTTGTATCACTAGGTTATCAGGTTTTATAAATTCGGTATTGTTTCAGCCCTGGAATTGGAAAAACAGGCGGTTTGTAACGGGCTGTGGAATAAAGATTGTAGTTTTAATGCTGTTTATTATTTCAAGTCAGGTCTGTGCATCAACATTAAAGGTTATAGATAAAAAAGGTAGGCAAATTATTTTTGAAAAGCCTTTTACCAGGATTATTTCCCTATATGGAGCCCATACTGAAAATCTCTATTACCTCGGGCTTGAAGATAATATAATAGGGGTTGCCATGAATGATACCTTTCCTGAAAAAGTGGATAAAAAACCAAGATTTTCCTATCATGACGGTCCTGAAAAATTTCTTTTCTTTAAGCCTGACCTTATTCTCATACGGCCCATGATAGATAATGGGTATCCACAATTAATGAAACGCCTTGAAAAATCCGGCATTACAATTGTTTCCCTGCAGCCTTCGAGTATAAACCAGATGTATGATTATTGGTTAAAGCTTGGATTGTTGGCAGGCAGAGAAAAACAATCCAAGAAAATGGTGCATGATTTCAAGCAAAAAGTGGAAAATATTAAAAATATCACCAGCATGATACCCAGGAAAAAAAAAGTATATTTTGAGGCTATTCATACAAGGATGAAAACTTTTACTAAAACTGCAATGCCCATCTTTGCCCTTGAAACAGCAGGTGGGATCAATATAGCCGTAGATGCCATATCATCACGTAATACCAATATTGCAAATTATGGTAAAGAGCAGATCCTTGCAAAAGCTGCACTAATTGATGTGTTTCTGGCCCAGCAGGGTGTAATGAATGCTGTAAATATTGAAATTATAAAAAAAGAACCAGGATTTAATGTTATTAAAGCAATAAAGAATAATCAGGTATATTTAATTGATGAAAGTATTGTATCAAGGCCTGTTTTCAGGCTTTATAAAGGAATTGTAACAATTGGAACAATCCTTTATCCAGATATTTTCTCCAAACAGGCTTTAACACAATGATAATTTAGGTTGTGTAACAGCCTGTCGAGAACAGTTTAAAAAGGATATATAATGAATACCACAGGAAAACTTTTTGGAGTAGGAGTAGGACCGGGCGACCCAGAACTTTTGACAATCAAGGCAGTCAGGGTGATTAAAGAAGCAGATATTATTTTTACCGCAACATCTCCAAAAAATAATTATAGTCTTGCTGTTGAAATTGCAAAGCCATATATATCAGACTCTGCCAGGGTTGAGCAATTATTTTTTCCCATGACCAAAGAAGAAAAAGAAGTGGAATCTGCATGGATTCATAATGCAAAGCAGATAGCAAAACAATTGGAAAAAGGGAGGAGGGTGGTTTTTCTGACGCTTGGTGACCCAGTAACCTATTCCACCTTTGGTTATATTTTAAAAAAGATGGCTTGTATTATGCCAAACGCGGATATAGAGACTATCCCAGGTATAACTTCTTTCCATGCAGCTTCGGCAAGATTGAATAAAATCCTTGTGGAAGGTGAAGAATCTCTGCTTGTAACCTCGGGCGCCTTTGGAGGTGACCAGATAAGAAATAATAGTGGTGTTGAAAATATTGCAATAGTAAAAGCATATAAAAACATCAAGGATATAAATAAAGCCCTAA
>CAZYDL010000153.1:0-8230 GCA_964646305.1 uncultured Desulfobacula sp.
GACAGATATATGTTTATCTGCCAAATTAAAATTGTGATTTATATCACCCATAAAAAAATTGCAAACTTTAATTTGCCCTCTTTTTGAGCATGTGTCATTCACTTTAGGCAATCTGTTTTCCTGGTTGCCGTTTTTTTCCATGGCAGCCATTAAAAAACTTTCAAACTGACCTTGCCATTTGACTTGATTTTTACATCTGTTTTCATGCACTTTTATATTATCAATGTCAAGAGTATTTACAACATCTTTGCAATTAGATTCAAAATAATAAAAAATTTCTTCATTTGTTGTAATAAACAAAACCTTTGTGTCATTATGCTGTAAAATCTTCATAGCATTCATACACTGGAACCATGCATGTATCCGTTCTTTGGTCATCATGGTTCTTGAATCATTATTATCTGTATGTTTATTATATTGTGTCTGTTTTTCCAGGTTTTCCATACCACGCAAACTTGCAACAAGCTCTTCACCAATTCTATTTATATGCTTAAATTCAAGATCAATACCCTCATGCTGCTCATCATACAATTGAGCCATCTTTAAGAACAATAAATTTCCCTTTAATTTTAAAGCATTGGTAAATAAGTTTTGCTGCTCTTTTGTATTTTCCTTAATCTGCGATTTTATGGCTGTTACATCTGAATCATTGGTATAATAAGGATTTGCTTTTAAAAGCAATCTAAGATTATGCTCATTACCCTTATGTATTTTAGCCCATTCCAGATATTGCTCAAATTTTTCCTGGACTGAGTCAAAGAGTTGTGAAGATAAAAAATGGGGAATAATTTTTCCTTTTTCAGATAATTGATTGAGTTTTGTATTGTTTTTCAAATCCCGGCTAAGTGATAAGCAATCAAACTGAGGGAAAAAAGTTAAAACAGTCTGTAAATCATTATCTGTAATATGGGTAAATGGGAAAAAGAAATATTTATAAGTCATAAATTTACCTTTTTATCATGGATATTACACCCAAGGCTTGTTAATTGATCACGGATTTTATCGGCCAGTTCAAAATCCTGTTGCTCTCTTGCGTATTCTCTCTGCTCTATAAGATCTTGAATTTCTGTAGTATATTTATCCTTTTTAGCAAAATCAAAAACTTTAAGCACTTGATCAATATCTTTAAAGCAGTCAATAAGTTTTACAGCATTTTCCGGGTTAATTTTATTTTGATTTATCAAGATGTTGATGTTTTTTATATTTGACAGCAAAAGAGAAATCACACTGGAAATTTTCAAATCATCTTCCATGGATTTAATAAAATCGTTTTTAATGTCATAAATCAATTGATCTATCTCTTTAAACTGCATGCCTGTCTTAATAACACCAAGTGTGTTAATACATTGATTAATCTTATCCAGAGTAAATTGGGCCTGGTTCAAACCCTGTCTGGTTAATATCAAAGTTTTCCTATAGTGATTTGAAATGAGCCAGAACCGAAGAGTTTTTAGTTTATAACCTTGTTCTACCAGGGTTTCAAGGGTTAGATCCTGAATATCGTCAGCTTTTAAAGAGCCGTCATATTGCACAGGATCGCAATGGAGCCATATTTTTGCAAAACCTGCTCCTTTGGCTGCTTTTGCAATGGCAACCTCGTTTTCATGGTGCGGAAATATAAGTTCCCTTGAACCTGTATGTATATCAAAATTTTCCCCAAGATATTCCATTGCTATGGCGGCACACTGCAAATGCAGGGAAGGACGGACATTGCCCCATTGGGTTTTAATACCAATACCTCTTTTAAGTTCTGAAAGTCTCACCCGCTTTAAGAGTGTAAAATCCTTTGGGTTTTTCTTTTCATACTCATCAAGATCAACGGTTGCTCCAATTTTAATCTTATCAAGGTTAATCCTGGATAATCTGCCATACTCAGGAAGACTTGAAATATCAAAATAGAGAGAGTGCAGCTTTTCATAGGCATGCTGCTTTGATTGCAATTGTCTTGCAAGGTCAATCATCTCCTCAAAATGTTCAGATACCTTTGGATATGCATCTGCCATGCGGATATTTAATTTTTCAAGATCCTGTTTAAATATTTTAAAATATTTATCTGTAAACCTGGAGTGGTCCATGCCTGCATTGAGTGAGTCCTGCAGGGTCCTATCATCATAGTCAGTGATATTAACCACATGATTTACACCAATATTATGATATTCAATATATCTTATAAGTAAATCTGTAAAAGCATACCTTCGAAACTGACCGATATTAAGTTTTTTATGGACAGTGGGTCCACAGGTGTAGATAGATACTTTCTCTTTTTCAAAGGGTTCAAACTGTGTTTTGGATTTTGAAAAAGTATTATATAAAGAGAGGGCAATATGTTTTTCCACGGCAAAAAGGCTTGTTGAAAGATAACGTTCCCCACTGTCAGGAAAAATAACCACAATACAGGCGTTTTTAACCTTGCTGGTTTTTATTTTACCAGTTTTAATTTTTTTGGCATGCTCAATGGCAGCAGCCATGGCAGCTCCACTGCTCATGCCCACAAAAAGTCCCTCTTGTTTTGCAAGCTTTCGTGCCATATCAAAGGCTGTATCATCATCAATATTAATTTTATCATCAAGACGTTTTTTTTCCATTATTTCAGGTGTATAAGATTCCTTCATATTTTTTAAACCCTGAATCTTATGCCCAAGATAGGGCTCTGCACATATAATTTGAATATCTTTATCATATTCCTTTAAACGTCTTGAAAGCCCCATAAGGGTACCGCTTGTCCCGATTGTTGCAACAATACTTGTAAGTTCACCATTGGTCTGCTCTATGATTTCAGCGGCAGTGGTATCATAGTGAGCTCTCCAGTTTGCTTCATTATTATATTGATCAGTTATAAAATACTTGTCAGGATTTTCCCTTGCAAGCCTATAAGCCTCTTCAATGGCTCCGTCAGAGCCAAGACGTTTCGGAGTTAAAATAATCTGGGCACCCCTTGCCCTTAAAATATTTATTCTCTCTTCACTTGCATTTTCAGCCATTGTAAGGGCAAGCTTATATCCTTTTACTGCACAAATCATGGCAAGACCAATGCCGGTATTACCGCTGGTGGCTTCAATAACAATTTTATCTTTGGTCAACTCCCCTGTTTTTTCTGCTTCTTCAATCATATACAAAGCTGCTCTGTCTTTAACAGAACCACCTGGATTCATATATTCAAGTTTGGCAAGAATCCTCACCCCTTTTACAGGATTTAATCTCCTGATTTCAACAATGGGGGTATTTCCTATGGAATCAATAATTGAAAATGTCATATTCTACCTGCTCATAGTGCCATAATATTTTTTTAAATACTTGATATCTGCCACAACCCATTCCAGAGTATTTGCATGTTATATACATACCATATGATAAATATTCAATGCCTGAACTTAAATTTGTCATGGATAAATATATCGTTGAATAGGGAAAAATGTTTTATAGCACCGGTTCTGGTTTATATAGTATAACCTGGGAACTTGGGTTTTAATCCCCATTTCACCACAAAATGATCTGGCAGATAAAAAGTGGACACTGGAACAGATTAACGAAAAAACCCATGGTAAATATCCAGGCATAACAGATAAAAACTTGACTTTTAAAGTGTAAAATGGCTTTATACAATCAATTTTTAACTGATGCACAATTTTTATAATACCTGAAAGTAAATATGTCTAATTTGTTACAGCAAAAATTTCTACCAATTTTTGTAATATTCGCTTTTTTTTATATTTTCATCTCTCCTGCCATGTTTGTCTCCATTGCAAAGGCAAACAGCATTCGAAAAAATCCAAAGGAAATCCCCTGGCATATTTCTGCAAAAACAGTGACCTTTGATCAACAAAGGAACCTCTATATTGCTAAAGACAATGTAGTTATAACTGGAGGCCAGGTCCGGCTGGAAGCGGACTATATTGAATTTTCAAATAAAACCAAGGATGCTGTTGCCCAGGGTAATGTGATTTTGATTTCAGGACAGGATTCTATCTCCTGTAATGCCATGACCTTAAATCTTTCAACCAAAATAGGTATTATAGATAAAGGAACGATTTTCATAGAACAAAATAATTTTTATCTTACCGGGGAAAATATAAAGAAAACAGGGGAATCGACCTACAGCGCTCAAAAAGGTTCCATAACATCATGTACCGGGGAATCTCCTGACTGGAAAATAACAGGAGACAATATAAAAGTGACCATTGATGGGTTTGGCAGTGCAACCAACGCTGTTTTATGGGCAAAAAAGCTTCCCGTAATCTACAGCCCATATCTTCTATTTCCTGCTAAGACCGAACGTCAGACAGGTCTTTTGTTTCCAAAAGTCACTTCATCGGACAGGAAAGGCTTTGAATTTGAACAACCTCTTTTTATTGCAATTTCAAAAAATTCAGATGCAACTATTTATGTTGATTATATGTCAGACAGGGGGGTAAAACTTGGCTCTGAATTTCGATATATCATGGATAACAAAACAAAGGGCACCATCTATTTTGATGTTCTAAAAGATGAAAAACAAGATGATGGGACCGATGAAACAAAAGCGTATAGTTTTGATTCCACACCCCAACGAACAAATACAGATAGATTCTGGCTCAGAACAAAACTCAATCAGAGCCTCCCCTACGGTTTTACAGCCAAACTTGATCTTGATGTGGTCAGTGATGAAGATTATCTGCTTGATTTTAAAGATGGGTTTACAGGATATACACAGACAAAAAAATATTTTGAAAAAGAGTTTGGACGAAGTTTAGATGAGTACGATGACTACACCAGAAAGAACTGGCTTAACATCAACAAATCGTGGTCTGATTATTATTTTAATGTTGATGTATTGTGGTATGATAATATTCGTGCCCGGCGGCAGGATACAGATGATACAACTCTACAGACACTTCCATCCATTGAATTTAATGCTTCCAAACAGCAGATCGGGCCTTCAAAATTCTATTATTCCCTTGATTCTGAATACCGATCTTTTTACAGGCAAAATACAAGTGACACCCTTGTAACAGGGCAGCGCGCAGATATATATCCTAAAATTTATCTACCTTTTAAACTTGGCAAGGCTTTTAATTTTGAACCCCATGTAGGTGTAAGAGAGACTATCTGGTATAATAGTGATTTTACTGACAACAATGGAAATTCAGACAGCATTAGAACCAGACAAATGTACGATATTGGTGCAGAGCTTTCCACAAAAATCAATAAGATCTTCAATCTTAATACTGATTTAGCTGATAAGATCAAGCATGAAATCACTCCAAAGCTTGAATATGGATTCATCCCGCATATAACCCAGGATGACCTGCCATCCTTTGACGGCCTTGATAGAATCGCCCAGAAAAATGCGATAACCTGGTCTCTTATCAATAATTTTACTTCCAGAAAATCAAGTATATCACCCCAGGGAGAAGAGATATTGAATTATAGTGATTTTGCCTGGATCAAATTTTATCAAACCTGGGATATAAGAAAAGAGAGGGATAATGAATCAAGGTCATTTTCTGATATTTTCCTTGAAACACAATTAAAACCATGCAGTTTTTTCTTTCTTGATATGAATCTTTCCTGGTCTCCCCATGATAACTATTTTAACACTTTCAATCTTAGCAATACACTTAAGGACAATAGAGGAGACTCTTTAACAACAGAATACCGATATTCAAGGGATAGTTCAGAATCCTTGTATTCAAGGGTTAATTTCTCCCTTACAGATGAATTAAGTGGCTATTGTTCCATTGAAAGAAACCTGATGGAAGAAAAAAGTGTGGAAACTAAAGCAGGATTGACACTGGAAAAATCATGCTGGACATTGAATCTCTATTTTGCTCAATCCCCGGACGAACAAAGTATTGCTTTCCTTATTAACCTTCACGGACTTGGAGAATTTGGTACTAAATGATAAAAAAATTAAACTGGTTTGCTCTTTTAACAAGAAGCAATTTTGAGCAGACAGTATTCAATAGTATTGTTAAAAAGAAAATTAAAGCTTTTTTACCCAAAACAAAGAAAAAAAGCAGCAGAAAAGACAGGAATTTAATGATAGAAGTTCCGCTTTTTCCTGGGTATATTTTTGTGCAGACAAGCCTTGAACCAGCTAAGCAACTCAATATTCTAAAAACTGTAGGCGCTGTAAGGCTGCTTGGAAGCAAGTCAGATCCTGTACCTGTACCTCCATCACAAATCGAATCCTTAAAAATCCTGACAAATGCAAATATGGATATTATCACCGGGACAAATATCCGCATGAAAAAAGGAGATTTTGTGATGATATTAGAAGGTCCCATGGCAGGAGCAAAAGGAGAGTTTACACGATATAAAGGCCAGGGCCGGGTCATTATCAAAATAGATATTTTAGGACAATATGCAGGAGTTGAAGTTTTAGAAGAAAATGTTGAAAAAATTTCTGATATATACCTGTGAACCCGGAACCTTTAGCTTTATATTTTTAATTGTGGAAAATTCCATTTTCAAAATATTATAAAGCATGCATTAAAAACTGAGCATTAATAATTGAAAATTATATCTATAAGTCCTTGACTTTTTATTGAATTGTAATTAAAACCATTTAAAAAATAGTATTAAATAATGATAAACTTTTGTAAAATACTTTATGAGGCAATATGAACAAACTTGAACTGATATCAACATTAAAAGAGAAAACCCGGCTGACAAAATCTGAAGCTGCTGAGGTTGTAAAAATATTTTTTGATTCCCTTTCAGATTCATTTGCAAACGGCGAAAGAGTTGAGATAAGAGGCTTTTGCAGTTTTTATATAAAAGAATACAAAAGCTATACAGGCCGCAATCCAAAAACCGGTCAAAAAGTCACCATTCCACCCAAACGACTTCCGTTTTTTAAATGCGGCAAAGATTTAAAGGAACGGGTTGATTATTAATAATGCCTGATTGAAGATCATGCCTGATTCTGACCAGAGGCGGCATCAAACACAGGCCTTCCTTGAATTAACACATATCATTCAGACACAAAAAATTCCCAATGCCCTTCTTTTTTATGGTAATGAAAACAGCCAAAGAAAAGAAGCTGCATTCTTCCTTGCAAAAGGGTGTAATTGTCTGGAAAAAAATGATATTGCCTGCAATACCTGCAAATCCTGCCGCAAGATAGATGCTCAAAGTCATCCTGATATTTTAACCATTGATCTTGAAAAAGATAAAAAAATCATTTCCATTGCCCAAATCCGTAAAATGGGTATGGCAATTTCTTCAAGGCCCAATGAAGCCAGATTTAGATTGGTGTTGATTGTAAATTCAGACAAGATGAATCCCCAGGCACAGAACGCACTATTAAAAATGCTTGAGGAACCCCCTGAAAAAACTTTTTTTATCCTCATTGCCAAAGATACAGGATTACTTTTGCAAACCATAATCTCAAGATGTCTCAAAATCAGATTTAAACCATTGAGTCCAGAACATGTTGAACAAACCCTTATTAATGATTTTAAAATAGATAGACAAATGGCTTATATTATTGCAAGGACTGCTGATTCAGATCTTAAAAAAGCAATGATTTATTTAAATTTAACTCCTGATAAAAAACCCATTGAAAAAGCAGATAAAGTTGACTGGATTAAAAAAAGAAAATATCTGCTTGATACCATTGCAGATATCATTAAAGCAGATACAAACCTGTCAATTTCAAAGGGTCTGATGCTTTCTAAACAAATAAGCC
Source organism: uncultured Desulfobacula sp. (assembly GCA_964646305.1). GTDB lineage: Bacteria > Desulfobacterota > Desulfobacteria > Desulfobacterales > Desulfobacteraceae > Desulfobacula. The sequence continues at coordinate 7,673 of CAZYDL010000153.1, forward strand.
TTGATTCAGGTTTGTTTGATGACACAATTGCCATTATGAAAACTTTTTTTAGAGATTTAATGATTTTCAAGTATAATCAAGAACAAATAATTAATCTTGATTTTTCTAATGCTTTTAAAGATATCAATTCCATGATAAAATCAACTATTTTTTTTGAATGGCTTGAAAATCTTTTTGAAACACAAAAAAGAGTAGCTTCAAATAGTTCACCAAGAATAGTATTGGATAGATTTTTCCTCAAAATTGCAGCTGGGACAAGATGCTGATTATCTATTTTGTAACAACATGTTTTAAAAAAAAAGGTTGATTTATGATTAAAGTTGCCGGTGTGAAATTTAAGAAAGCTGGAAAAATATATGATTTTAAAAGTGATGCCTTTGTATTAAAAGAGGGAGATTGTGTTATCGTAGAGACGGAACAGGGTCTTGGATTTGGTATGATTGCCACCATCCCTGTTGAAATTGAAAAGACAGAAAAAAAATTAAAACAGATTGCCAGGGTAGCCACCAAAGAAGATTTTTTAAAAAGAGAAGAGATTAAAATACTTGAGAAAAAAGC
>CAZYDL010000154.1:0-8221 GCA_964646305.1 uncultured Desulfobacula sp.
AAAAAATAAAATGAAGATGCAAATATAATAATTCCAGGAAGAGATATTGTATCTGGGATGATCTGATGGTCAAAATCTATAAATGAAATTGTTATTAAAGTGCTGATAAATACAAACCAGTAAAAAAAGGCAGGAGTTAATCCAAATTTTTGAAAAAGCAATAAAGCAAAGATCCCTGTTAATATTTCAATTAAAGGATATCTTATTGATATCTTAATGTTGCAGAATTTGCATTTACCCATTAAAAAAATATAGCTTAAAATAGGAATATTTAAATAAAATGGAATAGCATTTTTGCAACTCGGGCAAAAGGATCCTGGGAAAACAATGGATTTATTTTCAGGTATTCTATAGATACAAACATTTAAAAAACTTCCAATACAGGAGCCAAAGACAAAAACAATCACTCCAAGCGATAAAAGATAGTCTGACATAATTAATTCCATAGTTATTTAATCTCTTCACCAGGCTGTTACGCAACCCCAATTTTCCCAATTTCGGCGTTGGAAAATAAATTTAATCCTCGGAATACTGCATGTATGCCCGTGGTTAAATTTATTCTCCGCCTTAAACTTGAAAAAATTTGCATTCCGTAACAGCCTGTCAATCCTAAAAAAAAAATAAAAGGATATTGTAAAAGAGAAAATATGTTTTATTGTAAAATTATAAATATTGAAAAATTTCAGATTAATGTCAATCACTGAATGCAAAATTTAGACAATTACTATTTTCATTTAGTTTTTTGTATATGAATAAAGGAGAAAAATGGCTGAAGCAGATATTGATGATCTAATTGAAATCATTGAAAAAGAGAGCAATTTAGAGGATATTCCCACAACTCTCCCCATGATGCCGGTGAGGGATGTTGTTGTGTTTACCGACATGTTGCTGCCTTTGTTTGTTGGAAGAAAAAAATCCATTAGGGCAGTCGAAGAGAGTATTGAATATGATCGTTATATTTTTTTAAGTGTTCAAAAAGATGCTGACCTGGAAAAACCAACTGATAAAGATGTTTACACCATTGGTACCATTGGCAGAATTCAAAAGATGATCAAATTACCAGATGGAAGAATAAAGGCACTTGTCCAGGGAATAGCCAAGGCCAGGGTATTGGAATATGTTAAAAAGAAACCATTTTTCAAGGTTGAAATTGAATTTTTAGAAGAGAAAGATCCCAAAGAACTTAATATTGAAGATGAAGCTTTAATGCGTAATGTTAAAGAAGCCAGTGAAAAATTGCTGGCACTTAAAGGTGATTTTTCAGGAGATGTAGGAGATTTATTGTCCCATATCGAATCAATGGGCAAGCTTGCTGATCTTGTTGCTTCTAATTTAAATTTAAAAGTTGAAGATGCCCAGGTTTTACTCGAGATTACTGATTCAGCAAAACGTCTGAAAAAGGTCAATGATTTTCTGGCAAGAGAACTTGATCTCTCAACGGTGCAGGCTAAAATCCAGACAAATGTAAGAGATGAAATTTCCAGAAACCAAAGAGATTTTTTTCTCAGGGAACAGGTCAAGGCTATTCACAGGGAACTTGGTGATGCAGATGATAAAATTGCAGAATTAAAAGAGTTTAGAAAAAAGATTAAAAAATGCAAGATGCCAAAGGATTGTGAAAAAGAAGCCCAAAAACAGGTAAAACGCCTTGAACAGATGCACTCTGACTCTTCTGAAGCTTCGGTTATCCGAACTTATCTTGATTGTATTGTGGAGTTGCCATGGGCAAAGTCAACAAAAGATTTTCTTGATATACCAAAATCACAAACAGTGCTTGATGAGAATCATTTTGGTTTAAACAAGGTTAAAGAGAGAATCCTTGAATATTTAAGCGTAAGAAAATTAAATCCTAAAAAAAAGGGTCAGATTATCTGTTTTGTTGGACCTCCAGGTGTTGGGAAGACTTCTCTTGGTCAGGCAATTGCCAAAGCCATGAAACGGAAATTTCACAGGCTTTCCCTGGGTGGTATAAGAGATGAAGCTGAAATTCGGGGACATAGACGAACCTATATAGGGTCCATGCCAGGCAGGATTTTACAGGGGTTGCGGCAATGCAATACAAACAATCCTGTATTTATGCTGGATGAAATTGATAAACTTGGAAATGACTTTAGGGGTGATCCTTCGTCAGCTCTTCTTGAAGCCCTTGACCCGGAACAGAATTTTGCATTTTCCGATCATTTTTTGAATATGCCCTTTGACCTCTCCAATGTGCTTTTTATTCTTACTGCAAATGTTTCCGATACAATTCCATCTGCCCTTTTTGATAGAATGGAAATAATAAGGATCACAGGCTATACAAGGCAGGAGAAAAAGCAGATTGCTGACAAACATCTTATGCCGAGAAAACTTCGAGATAACGGGCTCATTCGAAGATCTATCCATGTAAGCCCAGGTGCGATGCAATCAATTATTGCCGACTATACCCTGGAAGCCGGCGTAAGAGGGCTTGAAAGAAACCTTGATTCTATCTGTAGAAAAATAGCAAGGAAAATTGCAGAGGGTGAAAAGGGTAGATTTGCCATAACCAAACAGAATCTTACAAAATACCTGGGACCGCCGCAATATATTTCAGAACTTGACCAGGAGGAGAGCCAGGTTGGACTTGCAACAGGTCTTGCATGGACTGAAGTAGGCGGGGAACAACTCTATATTGAAGTATCTCTTTATCAGGGCAAAGGAGAATTGCTTGTCACAGGTCAGATTGGTGATGTGATGCAGGAATCTGCAAGGGCTGCCCTTACATATACAAAATCCCATGCCGATGAACTTGGTATTAAAAAAGATGATCTTGATAATAATGATATTCATATCCATGTGCCGGCAGGAGCTATCCCAAAGGATGGCCCTTCAGCTGGGATTGCCATTGCAACAGCATTAATTTCAGCTTTTACCAATCAAAAGATTAATAATAAAGTGGGTATGACAGGTGAAATCTCTTTGCGCGGAAGGGTACTGCCCATTGGTGGGCTTAAGGAAAAAGCTCTGGGAGCCTTACGGGCAGGCATTGAACACATAATAATTCCTGAAAAAAATAAAAAAGATCTGTATGACATGCCAAAGGTTATTAAGAGAAAAATAAAATTCACCTGTGTGAAGGATATCAAACAGGTCCTGGAAATTGCCCTGGAAGGCAGGGTTGAAAAAAAAGGTTGAGCACATTGAAACTTCTTTGCCTTAGTACAGCAGAAATAGGATGCAGCCTTGCAATAGTTGACGGCAGCAATCTTGTCTGTGAAGAGTTCTGGACAAATAAGTTAACTCACTCCAGGCGTATTTTAACAATGATTGAGCATATGCTGGAAAAAAGAGCCTGCATGGAGCTTGATGATATTGACGGCTTTATTGCTGCAAAAGGCCCTGGCAGTTTTACAGGACTTAGAATTGGCATCAGCGTAATAAAGGGGATGGCGCAGGCCCTTGATAAGCCGGCAGCAGGAGTTTCAAGCCTTGATGGAATTGCATTTAGATTCCAATACTGCTCAAGCCCGGTTTGCATTATGATGGATGCCAGAAGGGATGAAGTCTATTACGCACTCTATGAATTTGAACAGGGCAGAATAGTCTCAAAATCCAGTGAAATGGTTGCAAGTCCTGAAAAAGCCATTGCAATGACAAAGAGTACAACCTTATTTGCAGGTTCCGGCTCAAAAGTTTACAAGGGTATTATTGAACAAAAAGCTGACAACCCGATCATTGCCCATGATTTTCAAGATCATGTCAGTGCTGCTGCAATGGTTCAATCTTTGAATATGAAAAATAGATTTTTATCTGGCCCTGACAATATTTTGACTCCAAGCTATATAAGACAATCAGATGCCCAATTGCAGTTTGGCACAAAGAAATAAGAGGGAAAAACAAGTATATTGACAAAAGGGTGAATTTTTTGCTATTATACTCGGACTTTATAGTTTAAAAAGTAAAAAAATATGGATAATACAAAATGGCCGGCACGGGCAAATTTGCCTGTTGCACAACCCGGCCTGATATTTATTTTAATAACCATCCTCTTTACCGGGATGCTTTTTTATTTTGGGTGGAGTTTTCTTGCCTGGATATTTGTGGGTGTTACTGGATTTGTCTGCTGGTTTTTTAGAGATCCTGACCGTGATATCCCCCAGGATGCAAAAAGTCTTATTTCTCCTGCCGACGGAAAAGTAATTGTTATTGAAAAATTAGAAAACTGTGAATACCTGCCTGATCCCTGTGTCAAGGTTAGTATTTTCATGAATGTGTTTAATGTTCATGTGAATCGAGCCCCTTTTGATGGTGTGGTACAAAAAGTTTTGTATAATCCGGGTAAGTTTATGAATGCATCCTTTGACAAGGCTTCCATTCATAATGAGCGTAATGCATTGATTATTAAAACAGATAAGGGTACAGATTTTGCCGTGGTTCAGATAGCAGGACTTATTGCCAGAAGAATAGTCAATTGTGTAAAACAAGGTGAAAGACTCAAAAAAGGTGATAGATATGGAATGATTCGTTTTGGATCGCGACTTGATCTCTATTTACCGCCTGATTTTGATGTTGCTGTAAATATTGGTGAGAAAACACAAGCAGGTTCAACCATAATAGGGTATATGAAATAGAGGAGGAGTAAAAACATAATGCAAAATAAGAATGTTAAAAAAAGTATTTATATCCTTCCCAATTTATTCACATCCATGAATATATTTTGTGGATATTATTCAATTATTGCATCGGTACAATTAAGATTTGTTGATGCTGCAATTGCAATCTTAATTGGTGCTGTTTTTGACTTGTTAGATGGTAAAATTGCAAGGGCTACCAATACAACCAGTAAATTCGGTATTGAATATGATTCCCTTGCTGATTTAATTACTTTTGGACTGGCTCCGGCACTTTTAATGTTTTTATGGGTACTTGAATCCATGGGAAGACCTGGGTGGTCAGCTGCATTATTATTTACCATATGCGGTGCATTAAGGCTTGCAAGGTTTAATACCTACTCCTCTTCAAGTCCGGATTTTGAAGGGTTGCCTATTCCTGCAGCTGCGGCAATGAATGTCTCCATTGTCCTGTTTTTTTCACGCCTGAATATTAACCCGGAATCTTTTAAACTTATATTTCTAATAATGATGTTTGCTCTCTCTTTTTGCATGGTCAGTTCGTTCAGGTATAAAAGTTTAAAAAAAGTATCTTTGTTTAAAAGCATGAAATTTAACAAACTTGTTGGTATTGTTCTTGTTCTTGTTGCCATAGCCACTGAACCATCCATACTCTTGTTTGTTGTATTTTTATTATATGTTATGTCAGGACCTGTATTGTCGCTGGTTTCGCACCGCTCTCCAAAGCATAACCAAGAAGCACATATTGATAATGAGTTTTGAAACTGGAGGTCTGAGCAATGCAATTTGACAGCCGGTTAAATGGATTAAAAATAAATAATTAAACGGAGCAGAATATAAGTTGGAACAAATACCTATTACAACACAAGGTTATGCCGCCTTAAAAAAAGAACTTGAAAGATTAAAAACAATTGAACGTCCTGAAAATATCAAGGCCATTGAAACAGCAAGAGCCCATGGGGATTTGTCTGAAAATGCAGAATACCATGCAGCAAAAGAGAGACAATCCTTTCTTGAAGGTAAAATTGGTGAAATAGGCTATAAACTTGGTAATGCAAGGGTTATTGACCCTGCAACAGTGCCTAAGGACTGTATAAGATTTGCAAACACTGTTCTTGTGGAAAATTTAGATTCACAAGAAGAGATAACATATATGATTGTTGGCCAGGATGAAGCAGATATCAAGCAGGGGAAAATTTCAGTGTCTTCACCTCTGGGTAGTGCACTGATAGGCAAGGAACCTGGAGAAGAGGCCATAGTGCAGGCTCCAGGCGGAAAAAGAATTTACGAGATCATAGATATTTTATAGAATTTTATAGTGATATTGGGGAGGAAAAAAGTTTTGGCAAGAGTTACAATTGAAGATTGTTTGAAAAATGTGGATAATAGGTTCAGTCTTGTTCATCTGGCAGCCAAAAGAGTAAGACAGGTCAGAGAAGGTGCAGATCTATTGGTGAAAGCATCCAAGAATGAAGATGTCGTTACAGTTTTAAGAGAGATTGCTGCAAACAGGATTGTCGAAAGAAAGGGCGATGATTTAGAAGATTAATAGAAATTTGTGAAAAATATAAGAAGTAGAAATTGGGTGTGAAGACCAGTCTTAAAAAACGAATACATGGATTTGTTGGCAAAGCTATTGATGACTGGAACATGATCCTTGAAAATGATCGGATACTTGTGGGGCTGTCCGGGGGTAAAGATAGTCAGGCATTGTTAAAGATCCTGTTCTCTTTTAAAAAAAAAGCACCAATTAAATTTGATATCCTGCCAGTGCATATTGATGCCGGGTTTAAGGGCTCATTTGCAAAAGAACTTGAGACTTATATTGAGAACAATTACGGCAGGCTGAAAATTGAATATAAAGATTATGGTGTGCTTGCCCATTCCCATGAAAACAGGGAAAATCCCTGTTTTTTGTGCTCAAGACTCAGAAGAAAAAGGCTTTTTGAGATGGCAAAGGAACTTGGTTGTAAAAAAATAGCTCTGGGCCATAATAAAGATGATTTAATTGAGACTTTATTTATTAATATCTGCTATGCTGGCAAGATTGGAACAATGAAACCAAGGCAGTCTTTTTTTAAAGGGAGTCTTGATATAATACGACCTTTGGCGTATGTTGAAAAACAAGATATTATACAATTTTGCAAATTGCATAAAATACCTGATTTTAAAAATTATTGCCCCAGTGATGGCAGGACCAAACGCAGTGAGATAAGGGATTTACTTGAAACACTTTATAAACATAATAAACATATAAAAGGCAATATATTCAGATCAATGAGTAATATTGCAACAGATTATCTTTTAAATAATAAAAATGATAGATATTCAAAATCAACCTGATTACAGGAAAATTCCAATTGATAAGGTGGGCATTAAGGGCCTTAAATATCCAGTTAAAGTTTTGGATAAAACAACAGGACTTCAATCCACTGTAGCCCAGATCAGTATGTATGTTGATCTGCCCCACCAATGCAAAGGCACACACATGAGCAGATTTGTTGAGATATTGCATCTGTTCAGAACTCAAGTGTCTTTGGAATCCATAACCAATATCCTTGAAGACATGAAAAAAATTCTTGGAGCCCAGTCTTCCCATATTGAAATTACATTTCCATATTTTATTGAAAAACAATCTCCTCAAACAGGCTCAAAGGGACTTATGGATTATACATGTTCCATAACCGGGTCATCCAATGGCAAAAAGCAGACAGATATTGTTTTAACCATTGCCGTTCCCATAACATCAGTATGCCCCTGCTCAAAGGAAATAAGTGACTATGGCGCCCACAATCAAAGAGGAGAAGTAAAAGTAAGCACCAGGTTTAATAAATTTATCTGGCTTGAAGATATCATTGAAATTGTTGAGACCTCAGCATCCTGTGATATCTTTTCAGTATTAAAAAGAGCAGATGAAAAATTTGTCACTGAAAAAGCCTATAACAATCCGAAATTTGTTGAAGATATTGCAAGGGATGTTGCAAAAACCTTGATGGAAGATGACAATATCACCTGGTTTTCCGTAAGCGCAGAAAATTTTGAATCTATTCACAACCACAGCGCCTATGCCTATATTGAAAAAGGGCAGCAAGTATTATAAAAATCAGATTGATTCTAATGATCAACGTATTTTTTTATTAGAGATTTCTTTTTTTGTCAAACGGCTCGTAATAACTAATATTCTTTTTTGGTATCAAAACGAATTTTGCTATTGAACCTGTTATGGAAGTATTTCTTGTTGTATTATACAGCTTTATATGTTTTCCCTCATGATTTTCAATGAAATCAGAAAACCTGCTATAATCCATCATATTAACTTCACCATTTAACATCTCTCCACTATTTAATGCAATGGTTACCCGCATTGATGTTTTTTCCATAATTTTCTGCCTTTGAACTCAAAAATTAAAAATATTTGTTTCAGCAGCCATGAGTTATCTTTCATCTGCTCCTGACATTAAATAGAATATTACACTTATTATTTTTCGTAAAGAAGAATTTTAAGTGGTATGCAGAAAACAATTTATCATAGAATCTATTTTATAGGCAGGGTAAAACGATTCTGACTTTTATATATTGTAAAATACTTTTTCGGAAACAGGGCCTGTTGTGAAAGCAGGATTTTTTTT
>CAZYDL010000155.1:0-8209 GCA_964646305.1 uncultured Desulfobacula sp.
CATATAAAATGCCAACAATAATTTTTGAGTCTACAAAGGCATAGGATATAAAAATCAGAATAAGGAAAAAATATTCAATTGAAAGAAGTTTTCTTTCACCATATTTTACAATGAATTTTCCAATTAAAGGGTTTATAAAAAAATTAACCACATTGTTGACCAGAAAAAGCAGTGTAATCAATTGAATAGTAAATCCAAATTTTTTTACCAGTAAAAATACTGCAAAAGCCACAAAAATCTGTCGCCGTGCTCCTGCCATGAATGTTAAAAAATAAAAAAGCCAATAGCTCTTTTTTAAAACCAGCTTTTTGTTTTGGGGGACAAGGTTTTTTTTGGCAGGATTTTTTGTAATAGCCCATAAGCCGCAGATAATGATGAGACTGCCAAAGAGAAGATACATGGCGTTATAGCTAAAAAAGGGGGCAATAATAAGTATAATAATGGCAACAACAATATTGGCAGCAGCAGCATAACTTCTTTGCTGGCTGAAAACATGGGGAGATGTCAGTATATCAAAATACTGGAGAGTTAAAGACTGGCTGGTGGTTTCATAATAATGGAATCCAAAACTCATGATCATGGTTGTAAAAATAAGACCGGAAAAACTGGGTAATAACCCTGTTAAAGATATGCCTGCCCCTAGTACGATAATGGATAGAGCAGATAATCTGTGTTCTTTTACAATGAGAATCACATAGGTCACCAGCAATGCCAGAAACCCTGGGATTTCTCTCACAGATTGTAAAGCACCGATATGGTTACCGTCAAGACCTACAACATTCACACTGAAATTATCAAAAAGAGTCCGCCAGCACTGCAGGCCTGCTGTGGAGCAGATAGTCAGAACAATGAGATAGGAATACATCAACTCTTTTTTATATTCAGGCATTATGTGAAAGACCACTGTTAATTGTTAAATTTGTCCAATTTATTTGATTTTACTTATTATATTATCAACTACTTTTTCAGCAGTATCACCAAACAGGTTTTCGACTTCAATAAGGTTAAGGTATTTATCATCCCATTGCAGATCATCGCTTTCAAGAATCCAGTCTTTAAGTCTGTTGTATTTTCCACCAAGAGCTTTAATTTTTTTAAGAAGCGGTACATTGCTGGAAGTTTTAAAACTTATATTTATGGATAAAATATATTCAATAATGTTTGGTGTGGCAGGATTTGAAGAAATACCCGGGATAACCAGGATGTTTTTATTGTCTTTTCTGCCTTTGCCGATATAAACATTTCCTTCTCTGACAATTATATTTTTTGTTCCCTTAAGTCTTGGGTCATTTTCAACTCTGGAACTCTCATTTTTCAAAGTTCCGGTTTTATTTATAAGTTTGATTTTAGTATCACGGGTTACATCGCCAAGAAGAGTCAAGCCTGATATCTGATAAAGGAAAGCTCCATTGATTTTTTCAATAACTTCCTGGAGATTTTTTATTACCAGGACATTTTTATTGATGATCTGGGGAATTGAAATACCATTTAGATCAAGTTCATCAAAGACAATACCTTCAAATTTTTCACTTATCCTGCTGGTGCCGACAGTTACAGTTTTTGCCTGATGTTTGATGGCATCAACTGGTCTTGCCATGGTGTTGATTGCCTGCCCCATATTGTCAAAAAAAGTATTTAACATATTGGAAGGCGTTCCCTTTGTGGCAAAATCAATTTCAAAATCTGAAACAGGCAGTCTGCCGGACAGGTATTTTAAGAGCAGTGTTATATTGGTAGCATTATCAAGTCCCATGGCAGGAAATCCACCCTGTTTTCGCCTGTTTGAAAATTTATTATAAAATTGTGCAATGGATTCCCTGAATCTTTTTTCCAAAAGCACTTCATAAACATCATGTCCCATGGAAGTATATTCATCAAGAAGATCCTTAACCTGGGATCTTCCCTTATACATGAATTGTGAACCCTCATTAATGGCAAGCGCTGCATAATATCCCCAGATATGCCCGACAAGTGTGTTTAAGACAGGGGCAAAATGTTCCATTGTTTCAGGAATTTTAAATACATCCTTGGCATAAATGTCAAAGCGGTCTTCACCAATATTTGTTATTACAATTGGGCTTGCCTTATGTGCATGGAAGATGGCAGTATCTTTTATAATATCTCCAAGAACGCTTTCCCTTGTTCCAGCAGCACAGATAATGATCAAAGGCTCACTTGACAAATCAATATGTTTTTTATCTTCAACAAAATCAGATGAAATGGTCTTGTAGCAAAGTTCGCTGAGTTTTATTCTGATTTCATCGGCTGAAGTTTTGTTGGAACCTGATCCAACCGTTGCCCAATACTGTTTTGTAACTGCATGTTTAAAGGCAGAATCCTTAATTTTATCTTTCATATTAAGGATAGTACGCATTTTATCTGGCAGGCTTGTTATTTCATTTATCTCTTGTGTAATAAATTCATTGGATCTTCTATTGGTAATACCTGCAATATGCAGATTTAGAACAGCTCCGGCAGTAATCTGGGAATAAAAGGCTTTGGTTGATGCCACAGACATTTCAATATCCCTGCCGGAACTTGTATATAAAACACCGTCTGTTTTAAAGGTCAGATCAGAATCTCTGCGGTTGACAATGGCAAGGGTTTTTGCGCCACACTCTTTAACCATATCAATGGTTCTGTTGGTGTCTGTTGTTGTGCCGGACTGGCTTATTGCTATGACAAGGGTATTTGCCATGGAGATTTTTGCATCAATACTGAATCCTGAAAGTTCCGATGACTTCATGGCTCTTATATCAATATTGTTATCACCAAGATAAAACTTTAAAAGGTCTGCACAACCCTGGGCTGCCACTCCAGCCGTACCCTGACCAATAAAAAATATTTTTTTTATTTTTTTATTTTTAAAGTCATCTTCCAATGATTTTGGAATCACATCATCATCAAGACAGGTTTCAAAGAGATTATCAGAGTTAAGTTTAAATTTATTTTCCAGGGTTTTTTCAACAGAATCAGGAGATTCTGAAATTTCTTTTAAAAAATAGTGTGGAAAATTCTGCCTGTCAATATCCCGTGATGTTATCTGGCTTGTCAACACCTGATCTTCTTCAATCTTGATGGGAGTATTGTCATAGTAATAAGATTTTATGCCAGATACACCACCGGATGAATTTTGATCGAGCAGAACAATCTGGCCTTTATCTTCACCATTGAGCTTGATGTAGTTTTGTGTCTCTTCCACAATGCCATAGAGTTCAGAAGCAGCAATATAATGATCTGCTGCAAGCCCGACAAAAATAGCCTGACCACTGCCCTTTTGTGCAAGAAACAATTTGCCCGGAGCCAAGTCTGAATGCATGCTGATGGCATGTGAACCTGTAAAATCATTTACTGCAAGCCTGAAAGCCTCTTCTATGGGGTGATTTTGTTTAAGGTAAAATTCAATCTGTAAAGGGATGAGTTTTGTATCAGTATTAATATCTTCATGAATCTTATCATATCTTGCTTCATATTCAGTTTTTAATTCAAGATAATTATCAATATCACCATTGAGGCAGACATGGATTATTCCTGTTTTACCTATCTCTTTGTCCGTTGGTGTATTATCCTGGGGATGACAGTTGGCAATATTTATATCACCGATGGAAGCCCATCTTGTATGTGCTGACACTGAATTTGTAAGAAAATCATAATTGGTGAGCAGTTGAAGCATGAGATCATTTTTAATCTGGCTTCTGAGAAATGACACATTGTCTCCAAGAGCACCTATTTCTGCGGAAAATTTATAGGCAAAACAAATACTTACAAGGTGAACACCATTTTCCGGGAAAGTATCATTAATTGTAATGCTGTTATTTTTTAATACAAGATGGTTGGTCCTCTGTTTTAGGCTTTCAGAAAGTCCTGCCTTGATAAGGCCTTCCCTGAAATTTTCAAATTCCTGCTTGGTAAAGGTGAAAATAAGAGAAATTCCAGCAGAATCCCTGCCCCGGACTTCAAGTCTGTCAATACTGTTGAGCACAGCATTTAACCTTTTAAATACTTTTAAACCTCTTATATTATTAGTAATATTGTCGGATTTTTTAAGAGTGATGGCAAGTTTGCCAATGGTTGAGACATTATTTAAAATTTCTTTTTTAAGGCACCATCCAATATCCTCAAGTTTTTCAATGCTGCAGGATATGGTTTCAATTTCACTGGATGAAAAATTTGAGAGATTTTTTTTAAATTTTGATGTCTGCTCTTTTATTAACTGATCAATAACATCTATGATGGATACAAGCTGGTCTTTTTTTTCCTGATTCAAAAAGAGATTACAAAAAATATTTTCCTTTTTTAACTCCTGGCAGTTTCCATAAATATCACTTAAAAAAGTATCCCCCCCAAGAAAATTTTCATGAAAATTGTCGTTTTGTGATAAAGAGTCAGAGGAGAACCCATTTCCTTTTAAATGAGGGAGCATCTCTTGTATGATGTCCAGATTTGATTTTTCAGAACCAGTACTGCCTTTAAATGCAATTAATGCTGATATGCCGCAAGGCAACATATTGGGCTGATAGGGAAAAAATATTATGGAATTTTCCTTTGCTGCAAAAAGCGATTTGGAAAATTCAATTTTAATTGCAGATATTTTTTTAATAAGCTTTAAAAAAGTCAGGATCATAATCTCCTCCGTTGTTTTTAATAACCGCCATGTGGCGGATCTTGTTTTTCGACACACAACAATAAATAAAAGAATCAAAGTGGTTAGATTGCTCTTTCGTATAAACATTGTCCATATTTATAACTTAAAGTGTTGTTTTAAAATCATTTTTGCATAGCTTGGAGCTCTTGTGCCAATATATTTTCTATGGCCTACTACAATGGATAAAGCAATGGCTTTTTTTGTGTTTTTATCTTTTCCAAAGCCCGTAAACCAGTCATACTTTACTATATGTTTTTTATCATACAATGATCCTGTTTTTCCGCCAATGATCAATTTTGAGAGAACTTTATCCTTTGAAGCACCCCTGAAAGTTTTTTTTGCAGTTCCTTTTGAGATTGTCTGCTGCATAAGTTTCACCATTGTTGCAGCAGTTGCCGATTCTATGGCACTTATATACTTGGTTTTATTGTTTTTGTAAATAATAGTACCATCTGAGTCTGTGACATGCTCTACAATACCCGGCATCATCATATTCCCTGAGTTTATAATGGCTGAAGTGAGCATGGCACCAAATATTGGTGAGATAGTAGTGTCATTGTTAAACCCGCACCCAAGCTCGGCAAGATGGTATTTTTTATCATTTGTTTTAAAATGCCCTGAAAGAAAGGGCAGTTCAAAATTTATGTTTGTGTTAAATCCAAAAGCAGTGGCAAAGGAATCAAGTTTTTCTCTGCCAAGGTAGTTTTTTCCTATTTTCCCAAAAACAGGGTTTACAGATTCTGCAAAAGCTCTGGAAAATGAGATTTTATAGGTATATCTGTTTTTAACATCTTTTAATTGCCGTTTATAAAGAGTGTATTTATTGCCATTAAAATACAATTGTGTTCCAGGATTATAATTTAAGCTTTGAACAGCAGCCGAGGCTGTTATGATTTTAAAGATGCTAGCAGCAGGGTAGTCTGAATCAAGACAGGGGTTTGAGTCGGGGTCTGCAAGGTCAAAACCTGTCATTGCAATGATTTTGCCTGTGTCAGCTTCCATGACAACAATGGCAATCCTTTGGGGTTTACCCCTTGTAAGCGTTTTAAGTCTGTCCATTTTTGACAATAAAAATTCCTGGAGATTAACATCAATACTTGTGGTAACTTTATAACTCTCCTGGGGTATATCCACAAAAAAGATATTTTTATCGGTTTTAAAGAAATCTATTTTATTGATAATGCCATTTAATTGTGTTTTTGATAAATAGACTGGTTGTTCAATATGAGTCTGGGGCTCAATGGTATTATCTTCGGTTTTTTGCACGGTTTTCTGATTGTCAAATATTAAAGGTTTTACAAGTAAGCCACCTGCAATGAAAATCAGGAGAATCAATAATACAGCTGTTGTTTTTTTAAATCGGGCAAAAAGATTTTTTTTCTTTTTTTCTATAATAAAGCCTGATTGAAAATCCCGCCAGGAATTTTCCTGTTTGTAAGTATCCAAATTTTTATTTTTTACCTGTATCAATGCGTGGAAATAAAATGTCGGGTTTTGCAATTATAGTCTCTTTTTTAATCTGGCCCCATGGACTTGTCTCTTCCAAAGTATAAAAGCCATCTCCCTCTTTATCCAGGCAGAGAGTTTTTTGCATTTTTAAAGAAGTTTGAGGCATTATGGGGTAAATCAGACATGAAATAACCCTTAAGCCTTCCATTAGATTATAGAGGATTGTTGCAAGCTCATCAGTATTGGCTTCATCCTTGGCAAGGGCCCAGGGTGCATTTGTATCAATGTATTTATTCATTTTGCTGATAAATTTCCAGATTGCTTCAAGACCCCTGTTAAAGGCACATACAGACATGGCTTCTTGAAATTTAGATAGTGCTGTGTCTGCATCCGCGGCCAGGGATAGTTTTTTTTCTTGTTCAATTTTAGGATCAGATCCTTGAACCTTTCCTTTGAAATACCTGTGGTTCATGGAGAGAACCCTTGAAAAAAGATTTCCAAGATCATTGGCAAGATCAGAGTTAATTCTTGATATAATAGTTTCCTGTGTAAAATTAGCGTCAAGTCCAAATACCATTTCTCTCAAAAGAAAATACCTGAATTGATCCACTCCAAAAGTATCCATTACCTGTACAGGGTCTGTGACATTGCCAATGCTTTTTGACATTTTACTTCCCTTTACATTCCAGAAACCATGGACATTTAAACCCTTATAAATTTCAATACCAGCGGCCTTGAGCATAATCGGCCAGTAAATCCCATGGGGTTTAATAATATCTTTTGCCACAAAATGACGGGCAGATGACCAGAATTTTTTAAAAAGTTCGCCATGTGGATATCCAAGGGCTGAAATATAATTTACCAGGGCATCAAACCATACATAGGTAACATAGTCATTGTCAAAGGGCAGGGTGATTCCCCATGTCAGCCTGGTTTTTGGTCTTGAAATACAAAGATCTTCCAAAGGTTCTTTTAAAAAAGATAAAATTTCATTTTTATATTGTGCAGGCTGGATAAAGTCAGGATTTGTTTTAATATGATTAATGAGCCACTCCTGATATTTGCTCATTTTGAAAAAATAGTTGGATTCTTTTATCTTTTCAGGTTCTGTCCCATGATCAGGACATTTACCGTCCTTAAGTTCCCGTTCCTGGTAAAATCTTTCACATCCAAAACAATAAAGCCCTTCATAGCTTGAAAAATAGATATCACCTGACTCATAGATTTTTGTGAGAATATTTTCTACAACTTTAATATGATCAGGATCAGTGGTTCTGATAAAATAGTTGTTTTGAACATTTAAACAAGGCAGAAGGTCTTTAAAAAGTTTGCTGATTTTATCGGCATACTCCTTTGGGCTTGTTTCCTCTTTTTGAGCTGCCTGGACAATCTTGTCTCCATGTTCATCAGTCCCGGTTAAAAAAAAAGTTTCACACCCCTGAATCTGTTTGAATCTTGTTGCAGCATCAGCTGCTATGGAAGTATATGCATGGCCAAGATGGGGTTTTGCATTGACATAATATATGGGAGTTGAAAAAAAATGTTTGCTTTGATTTTTATCCTGATTTATATCCATGTCCATATTGTTCATATTCCCTTAACTTTTCTGATTATTAATGCTTAATTTTGAATTAAGGCCCTCAAACTTCACGCCTATAAGTCTTTTATGGGTATTTCTATCTGAGTATCATCATTGATTCTAACTAAAATACTCTCTTTTAACACATTCTGTCTTACAACTCTTCCCTTGCCTTCTTTAGTTGTAATTATTTTTCCAAGTTTTGGCATTGAGCGTTTAAGGCTTTTATATGTTTTGTTTTCAAAGGTCAGGCAGCACATTAATCTGCCGCATACCCCGGAAATTTTTGTGGGGTTTAAGGACAAACCCTGTTCTTTTGCCATTTTTATGGAGACTGGCTCAAATGTATGCATAAAAGAAGAGCAGCAAAGTTCTCTGCCGCATTTTCCAACGCCTCCGCAATGTTTGGAAAGATTGCGTATTCCCACCTGGCGCATTTCAATTCTTATATTAAATTCTTTTACTAAAAGCTTTATCAATTCTCTAAAGTCAATTCTACCGTCAGCAGTGTAAAAAAAGGTCAGTTTGTTTTGATC
>CAZYDL010000156.1:0-8189 GCA_964646305.1 uncultured Desulfobacula sp.
AGGAAGGAGCCAGATCAAGATATTTTGAAGAACTTCTTCAAAGAATCAGGGACATCAGAAGCAGTGAAAGAAATTTTTACCAGAAAATAACCGAAGTGTTCTGGGCTCAATGAATGAACTAAAATTTCAACTTGAATATCACATCGAAGCAGAAGGAGGTCTGGAAAGAACTGATATTTTTGAATTAAATCATCGCTTAAATAGAACTATTATGAGTTCTATAAAATACAAATATCCCATTGAAATGTTTATTGAAAAAATCCAGGAGGCTTGATTTAAAAATCATTTTTTAAAAAGCTCCGAATGGGAGCCAGTTCTTTCTAAAATCAATGCATTATCAGTTAGTTGATATATAAGAATCCAATCTGGTTCAATATGACAATCACGGTGACCTTTCCAATTGCCTGTTAATTGATGGTCTTTATATTTGGATTCCAATGTTTGCTGGTCAACCAGTTTTTCGATAACAACCCTTAATTTTGACAGATCCTTGTTCTGTTTCTTAATTTTCTTATAATCTTTTTTGAATTGGGTTGTGTAATGAAGGATCAATTATCAAGCTCCTGAAACAGATCATCAACAGAATCAACAGCATGAAGGCCATTGCCATTGTCAGCATCCATAAGAATTTTCGCTGTAATATCATTCGGGATTTTTAATTCAAAAGGTATCCCATTATGAAGGGTTATTTGTGAAAGATACATTGAGATCGCTTCGGACATTGAAATATTCAGTTTTTTTAATATAGCTTGTGCGTGTTGCTTTAGCGCCGGATCTACACGGGTTTGAATAACTGCTGTTTTTGCCATGATTCCCTCCTTATCAGAAGATTTTGTATTGATGACGTCATTACAATCAGTATACGCTTGATTATTAAAATTTCAAGTGTCTCTTTATTAAGAATATTAACAAAAAGTTTCGAAAATCAGTAAAACAAAAAAAATGCTACGGACTACGCCGCAGGTTTTCAAGTTGAAAATATATATATTTTATCATGTTTATTCCAAAACAAGGTTGACGTAATAAAGATGCCTATTTCCCGATAGCATCCTGACACCACGAGGATTTTCTTTGCTCTGCCACTCGCTCCACTGCTTATGAAGCTTCTCATTTAAAAGATACATGGACAGTCTCAGGTCCCCTTTCAACTCTTTTTCGAGGACTATGGTGCTGAATTCTATATTTCCCGGAATATGTTTCTTTGGCCAGCATTTGCTAAATTCGGGGTTATCAATGGCCAGCCAGATATATTGACCGACATTTACATTCTTTGTTGCTCCCACAATTTTTATCTCTTTACCAACCACGGCTTTTTTCAAGGGTGAAATGATTTTTCCGACAACACGTAGTGCAGGGTCTGTGTTGAAGATATCGGTCCCGAAGAGCAAAGCGAGAAATACCAGAAAAAGAATTGCGGTTATAATAAATGGTTTTTTGTTGTTCATGGTTTCAACGGGTTTCTCAGCAGTTTCTTCCAGAGGATTTGTCAACTTAACTTTTTGTTTGTCAGTCATGGTTATAAATTCCTATGTTTAGATTCAGAATTTAGAATTTATATGATAAAAATCTGATAGAATCAATATAAATAAAAAATATCAAAAGGCTTTAAGGCACATACAAAAGCAAAAACAAAAAGTACTATGCAACGCAAGAGATAGTGCTATTGGCAAATGTGGGCCGATATGTCTCGGGGAGACTACATAAAAACAGAAAGTCTAATGCTAGGGAGGTTCGACTCCTCCAAGCCCTATTTTGTCAAGTATTTACATCTAAAAACTTGACATTTACTTTAAAAAAACCTATTCTTCGTTGGAAAAGCAAAGTATTAAAATGAGGTTTTTATGAAAGTCGCAGCAAGGATTAAATCTACAGTGAATCGTATTCAGCCTGGAAGAGTCTTTAAGTATTCTGATCTTGGGGTTTCCCGTAATGAGTATGGCGCTGCTGCAAAAGCTTTAAGCCGTTTGGTTAAAGAAAAGACTGTCAAAAGACTTTCTACTGGGGTTTTCTACAAACCTAAAGCGACAGCGTTTGGTGAATTAGGCCCAAGTGAAAGTGAGCAGCTTCGACCATATTTATTTAACGGAAGAAAGAGGATTGCTTATGTTACTGGCGCAGCATTGTTTAACCAGCTGAGTTTAACAACGCAAGTACCCAAAGATATTGATCTGGCCAGCATAGCAAAAAAACCTGTTTCAAAAATTGGCAACATAAAAGTTCGATTTGTAAAAAGCTACGCAGATGTTAACAGCAAGAATTATAATCTTTTAGGTATCCTTGATGTCCTTAAAAATTTTAAGAAAATCCCTGATTTAAATGAAAAATCGGCAATAAAACGCATCAAGGCCATAATCGCTGAATTGACGGACCGTGAGAAAAAAAATTTGCTCAAATATGCTTTGGCCTATCCTCCCAGAGCCCGGGCTTTTTTAGGGGCTTTATTGGAATCAATGAAAATAGAGCAAAAAGAAGCATTAGTTGCTTTAAAGGAAAGCTTGAACCCTTTGTCTTCATACACTGTTGGAGTAGTTCAAGATATTCTTCCAAATTCTAAAAACTGGTTTATTGAATGAAGCTACATCTTGATAAAAAGCTTTTCCAGGAAGCGATTCAAGCTACAGCTCAACATATTGGTATCCCGGAGGTGTATGTAGAAAAAGACTATTGGGTTTCTTTGGTTCTACTTGAAATATTCTCATCAGATATCTCTGATTTGGTTGTATTTAAAGGCGGGACATGCCTTTCAAAGTGTCACAACCTCATACAAAGGTTTTCAGAGGATATTGACCTGGTTATCATTCCTGTTAAAGGAGAGGCCACAAATCATGGATGCTTATCAAGGATTTTTCAAACAAATGGTTTATGGGGAATTGCCGTCAGAGTCAGACCTGCTTGATACTTTGGGTAAAATAAGCAAAAGAATAAAGCCAATTGATTGGCAAGTCGGCAGATAGACTTGGTGTTACCCTAATGTATTAATCCATAGAATTCGGGAAATATCTTATGTAATTCCAACAATAAAAATGAACAAGATTTCACCGGTGATTTTGTTGTTAAAATTGCTTGACAATTTCTATTAAATAAATTAAATTCAATCCAGTAAGTCCAATTTATTAGACATAGTGGTTAAAATATTATGAAGAGTTTGATTCAGTTTCCCGCAGAGTTTGATTACAATTTGCTGTTGCATGCTTTAAGGGATTACAAAAAGCCAAGAGACAAGATCAGAGGTCTCATTAAGAATAAGGATATCGTTAGGGTTAAAAAGGGTCTTTATGTGTTGGGCAAAGAGTATAATAAGCCTTACAACAAGTTTGTCCTGGCAAATCTGATCTATGGACCGTCTTACATCACCGCTCAAACCGCGATGGCTTTTTGGAACATGATACCGGAACGTGTTGAATTGACTATAAGCATGACAATGAAAAGAAAGAAACAATTTGAAACTCCTGTTGGCAAATTTTCTTATTTGTATTGCCCCAAAAAGGCATTCAATATTGGGGTTCGACTTGAAGATACCGGAGATCAAAAAAGTTTTCTAATTGCCTCCCCTGAAAAGGCGTTGTGCGACATGACAGCAATGCAAACTCAAATTTACACAAAAAAGGCAATGAAGGAATTTCTCGAGTTAATGCGATTGGATGACAGTGTTAGCAAAAACTTTGATTTATCTTTATTAGAAGAAATCAAGACCGGATATCAAAGGCAAAATATCAAACGGCTGGTCAATTGTTTAAAGGAAGATTATGTTTGATGAAAAAATTGAACAAATGCTGAAAAGGTATGAATTACAGACGGTTCATGATCATGAGAATGCACTTAAAGAGATTATACAGGAAATCGTTTTACTTGGTTTATGGCGGTCAAAATTTTATGAGAAGGCTGTTTTTTATGGTGGGAGTGCATTAAGAATTTTGCATAAGCTGGACCGTTTTTCTGAGGACTTGGATTTTTCATTAATTCAGCCGGAAAAAACTTTTAATATTAAAAAATATCTTAGTGCAGTAAAATCAGAACTGGAATTATGGGGTTTTGAGGTTTCTGCAGAAAAAAAAGACAAGAAAAATAAAAGCACGATCGATTCCGCTTTCATCAAAGCTAACACATTGGTTCATTTATTAAAAATTGATTCGAATTTAACGACCCATAAAAATGCTGTGATGAAGATAAAATTAGAAATTGATCAGGATCCGGCAATCGGGTTTGCAAGTGGCCTCAAATATCATCTCCACCCAATTCCATTTACCATTAAAACCATGACCTTACCCTGTTTGTTTGCAGGCAAAATGCATGCTTTGTTATGTCGAACAATAAGAACCAATATCAAAGGCCGGGACTGGTATGATTTAATCTGGTTTGTGAAAAATAAAATTCCATGTGACTTGTATTATCTTAAGAATAAAATGGTGCAAACAGACCATATTGATATTTCAGAGGCATTGACCAAAGAGAAATTTGTTGAATTGATATCTGAAAAAAGTAAGGAGATTGATTTTTCCCTGGCAAAAAGCGACGTTGAACCATTTTTAAAGAATTCAGGACAAAAAGATGAGTTGAGCCTTTGGTCTGATGATTTTTTTAATGGTTATTTAATTCATGAAATTAGTGTCCAGACGGATCATTAATTAAAAGCCTCTTTAATCCCAACAAGCAAAATGCTGCGGATAAACCGCAGATTATGAATCGTTATATAAACGCAGTATGCACATGATTTTATTGTAAATGAATAAAACTTAAAGGATTTAGATTCATATCAGCTTTATACGCGTTTACCGGATTCAATCAACTCTGATATT
The DNA here is from genome assembly GCA_964646305.1 of uncultured Desulfobacula sp. Lineage (GTDB taxonomy): Bacteria > Desulfobacterota > Desulfobacteria > Desulfobacterales > Desulfobacteraceae > Desulfobacula. Next base: position 4,797 of record CAZYDL010000156.1, read on the forward strand.
GAACATACGTTTTATTTTTGTTACAAATATAGGCTTTTGAACGACTTTACTATTAGACATTCTTTTTAATTATAAAGAGAGAGATAAATGAAAAAATATTTGGGTATTCGAAGAGAGGATAAAAACAAGTGGGAAAGACGGGTTCCCATTATCCCGGAAGATTTAAAGGAATTGAAAGATACTCACGGTATTGAGGCGGTGGTTCAACCCTCCCAGCTTCGGATATATCCGGACAATACCTTTACTGAAAATGGTGCCATGATCAAAGAAAACTTAGATAATGTGAATACCATTTTTGCTGTCAAAGAAATTCCGATTGACCTTCTGGTTGCGGATAAAACCTACATTTTCTTCTCCCACACCATCAAGGGACAGCCCTACAACATGGCCCTGCTCAAGCGACTCATGGAACTGAAATGCAACCTCATTGACTATGAACGCATTGTTAATGAAAAGAATCAGCGGCTGATATTCTTTGGTGCCCATGCCGGTTATGCCGGTATTGTTGAAACCCTGTTTGCTTTTGCCCAAAAAATGAAACTAAAAGGCATTGATTCACCGTTGACCCAGATCAAACAAGCCTATGAATATAAATCTCTTGAAGATGCAAAAGCTCATATCAGACAGATTGCAGACCAGATCACAAAAAACGGTCTGCCAAAAGAATTATCTCCCCTGGTGATTGGGTTTGCAGGCTATGGCAATGTTTCCCAGGGCGCCCAAAAAATTCTGGACATTCTACCGATAAAAAAGATCCGCCCGGATCAGTTGGATGATATTCTAAACCAGGATGATAATGATTGCCATACCATTTATAAAGTGGTCTTCAAAGAACAAGACATGGTTAAACCTTTGTCCGGAGAATTCGAACTCCAGGATTATTATGATCATCCTGAAAAATATGATTCCAACATGGAACAGCATCTGTCCAAGATAGATATCCTGGTCAACTGCATTTACTGGACCGAGAAGTACCCACGTCTGGTTACAAAAGGCTACCTAAAAGAACAGGCAGCGTCAGGATCGGATTCAAACCTGTCCGTTATCGGGGATATCTCCTGCGACATTGAAGGCTCCATTGAAATCACAAAAGATGCCACCATGCCGGACCATGCCTGTTTCACTTATTTTACTGAAACAGACACGTTTGAAGACGGCATCCTGGCAGATGGCATCACTGTGATGGCCATAGACAATCTGCCTTGTGAATTTTCAAAAGAGTCATCCATGTTCTTTTCAAATGTATTAAAGGAATTTGCCAATGATATCATCTGTGAAGATTTTAGTAAGTCCTTTGAGGAACTTGATTTGCCCTATCCGATTAAAAAAGCTTTAATTCTCCACAAGGGCCAGTTAACAAAAGATTACACATATATGGAAGAATTTATTTAAGGAGTATTGATGAAAAAGATATTAATATTGGGTGCCGGACTAGTTAGCAAGCCAGGTGTTGTTTTCCTTCTGGAGAATGGATTTGATGTGACTGTGGCATCCCGGACAGTGGAAAAAGCGCAAAAAATAATCCAGGGATTCGAAAACGGAACTGCCAAAGAATTAGTGGTGGAGAACAGCGATGCACTGGAAAACCTTGTAAAAGAGAACGACATTGTTGTCAGTCTTCTGCCCTGGACCCATCATATCATCGTGGCCAAGTGCTGTTTGAAAAACGATACATTCATGGCCACAACTTCATATGTCAGTGAAGATATGCAGAAACTTGATGCCGATATTAAAGCCAAAAACCTGCTTTTCTTGAATGAAATAGGTGTAGACCCTGGTATCGACCATATGTCTGCCATGCAGATTATTGACAATGTGCATTCCCAGGGTGGTAAAATTCGTCATTTTTATTCCATCTGTGGCGGCCTGCCTGCTCCGGATGACAATGACAATCCTTTTGGGTACAAATTTTCATGGAGCCCCAAGGGCGTTGTTCTGGCGTCCAAAAATGCGGCAAGCTTTTTTGAAAACGGAAAAGAGGTCAATATAAAAGGTGAGGACCTGTTTTTGAACTATCGTGTTGAAAACGTCGATGGTCTTGGCGAGTTTGAAATCTATCCCAACAGGGATTCCATGCCGTATAAAGAAATCTATGGCCTCAAAGATGCCCTGACAGTCATGAGAGGAACTTACCGAAACATTGGCTGGTGCGATACATTTAAAAAAATCGTTGATTTGGGCCTGGTTGATGACAATCCCACAAAAGGGTTGTCAGGTATCAGCTATAAGAAAATGATGGCAGATATTGCAGGGGTATCTGATACTGATGATGTCATGGCTGCCATCGCTCAAAAAGCGGGCATTGAAAAAGATCATTTTGTCATAAACAACCTGGATTGGCTGGGGATGTTCAGTGATGATATTGTTCCAGCATTTGACAACAGGTTGGATATCCTCAGTGAAAAACTCCTGGAAAAGCTTTATTATAAAGATGGTGAAAAAGATATGCTTCTGCTTCGCCATACCTTTGTCATAGAAAATGAGGACAAGAGTGAGAAAACCATTACCTCAACATTAATCGATTATGGTATTCCCCATGGTGATTCTTCCATGGCAAGAACGGTAAGCCTGCCGTTATGCATCGGGGTTAAATTGATGGCAGAAGGTAAGATCGATTTAACAGGGGTGCAGATTCCCATTAAAAAAGAAATTTACGAACCCGTGCTAAACGGCCTTGAGCAGCTGAATATCAAAATGATTGAAAAAACATTGAAATAACCGGGTGTGACCGGTTATTTTTATGTTATAGAAAGGAATATAATGGATAAAGATAGTACACTTTCTGCGACCGATTGGTTTAATGAAGGTTTAAAGTGTTTCAATAAACCAGACGGGATTGCTGCTGTCAGAGCATTTGAGGCAGTTGTCAAGATTGACCCTGCCTATCGTCACGAGGATGGTGATAACCCTTATTTCTATCTGGGCAAGATTTCCGAAATCGAAGGACGGATTGACAACGCGATTCTGTTTTATTCGCGTGCTTTGACATTGGACCCGTACGACGAGGAGAGCCTTATTGGCCGGGGAAGTTGTTATACAGTTAAAAAGAATCACGAAGGTGCTGTAACCGATTTCAAAAAGGTACTGGATATTCCGCCTGAAATCAGGAATGCACCGTTGCAGCATGTGCTGTATGCTATTGCGGAAAACTTTCGCCAGCAAAAGAATTTTCCAAATGCACTTCATTGGGGGGAAAAAGCACTTTCGGAAGACCCTGATAATGATCGACATCGGGAATTGGTTGCCGAAGTCAAAAAACAGATGCGGGACATTCCTTAGTGTCTATGGGCGTTGTCAACAATTAAAAGGCACCGGTCAAGCCGGTGATTTTGGTGTTATGGGTGTGGAGTAAGGTTATTTTGGAGTTGATAATAAATTAAACACCGTTGGGTG
>CAZYDL010000157.1:0-8125 GCA_964646305.1 uncultured Desulfobacula sp.
ACAGTACACTCTGGTTTCAAAATTTTTTGCGCCTTGTATCTGGGCAAGTTTGTGAGCTTTGCTCCTCTACGAGCTATCCAAATACAGGTTTGCGATCAGGCGCTGAATTAGAATGCTTTGGCAGATTCCTGGATTACAGATTTAATTTCTTCAACGATTTCCAGGGCTTTATCTTTGTCAATTCCCAGTTGTTTCAGTGATTCCAGGTGTTCAAGATTTTTCAGTTCATCAGGTTTATCTTCCTTATCTTCTGTAAACTCAGAAAAACCATATCCTGTTCCATCTGCCAGAAAATCTGCGAGATGAATAATTAGAAGTGCCTGGTTTTCATCTTTGGAAAAATCATTCCAGTGGTGAAACTCTGCAATTTTGACAAACTCCTGTGAAAACCTCATTTTTTTCAGCACTACTGCTCCAAATGTGGTGTGGATCTCATGGATTGCCAGCAGCAATTCTTCATCCTCAAAAGTCTCTTCAGGCTTCATGTCAGAAATAGCCTTGAGCAGCAGCATTTTGCCTATATCATGAACAATACCCATTAAAAATAGAGTTTCAACATTTTTGTTTTTTAACTCTTTTGCTATGCGTTTTCCAAAACAGGCACAGGCAAAAGAGTGCATCCACAATTTTTCCATTAAATCATTTAAAGCTTTATTATCAGACTTGAACAGGTCTTTGGTCACAAGAGTTGATATTAAACCATAGGTTGCTTTCATTCCCAATCTGAGCAGGGCGGCATTTAAATCTTCTGCCATGTCTACTCCTTTATAAAGCGAAGAGTTTGCTATGGAAATAAGTTTACTGGTGATGAGAATATCTTTTTTGACAATTTTACCAAGGTCCTCAATTGAGGGGTCATCACCCTGCATCAATTCCTGCACTTCGTTTACAATACGGGGCAGTATTGGAAGTTTGATTTTACCTTTATAAAAGCGATTGATAATCTGCGCCATGATCTGGCTTTTTGCGCCATGATTTTTTTTATCATCTGAGTTTTTATCATCCTTTGATTTGGCAAAACCCATACGTTCCAGATTTTCCATTAATTGATACTTGCTCACAGGTTTGGAAAGATATCCATTGCATCCAAGTTTGATACACTCCTTTATGGTGGACATATTCATACGGGCAGTCACCATAATGATTTTAACCCGATTTTTTCTATCTAATTTTAACTCTTTCTCTTTGTTGCGGATAGCTCTGAGTAATTGTCTGCCATCCATTTTTGGCATGGATACATCAAGGGAAATCAGGTCAAAAGGCTTTTTCTCTTCCACTCCTTTATTAAACAATTCCAAAGCTTTTTTACTATTGTCCACATCTACACATTCACCGGCAGCCTCCAGCTTTTTGACTAATATTTTACGCGAAATTTTTTCATCATCCACAATTAAAATTTTCATGGCTTTTTCCTTAATCTAAACGAATATTATCAAATATGCCGTTTAAAATAATATAATTTATCAAGGATCAATAATAGGAATATCATCCATGATATCATCGGGTTCTTCCTCTTTATAGGGCATTAACACTGCCTGGGATGTTTTTCCATCCACAAGGATTTTTATGGGGTCAACAAATTTTATATGCTTTAAATAAGAGGTTGTATTCTCACAGGTCTGACATTTAAAAAACTCATAATCAATAAAATCATCACCCTTATCTGAAATAGTAATATAGCTGATGCCAAGAGATGTGATATTTTGAAAAAAGTGTGATCCCTGGGAAGGATCGGCCTTAATGCTCTCAATTGTGGTCTCAAGCATCACACCAACATTGGAAATATCATTCCACACCACTGGGATGCCAAGCCAGCGGTCTGACGATCCCCATCTGCCAGGCCCTATTAAAACATATTTTTGTCCGGTTTTATTAAACAATGCATTTATTTTATTAATCTGAGCTGCAATTTCAATTGTTTTGCCAGGGTCGAAAGTTTCAGGATCCACATAGACAATATCATAAATATCTTTATATTCGCCATTGCCAAGGGAAAGCGTTGAAAAGCAGAATGCTCGGTTGATCTCCTCTTTTCCAATTTTAACTCCAAGATTCTGTCTATACCTTCCCATAGGCCTGATTTGAAGCAGGGAGAATTGTGGTTTTTCTTCATCGCTGCGGGGCAGGTTGACAGCAAATTCAACCTCAACTGAAGAGCCCATCCATTTACTGCCGATTTTGGTAACTTCCTCAAGAAGTTCAGGCAGTGCAAAAGAGTTATATTTCAGGATATCAGCAAAGGTTAGTACTGGAAAACCTTTTTTGGAAAAGGAATCTCTTATTTTATTGTCCTGGACATAATAGGTGGAAGACAGAGATTGAACAGCAGGGTGATCCATTGCATCACTTAAATCAAGTTTTGCAATGGTGGGGTCCTGCATATGTCCCAAGGTCAGTTCATCCTCATCTGGAAAACTATCAAGCTTTAATGCATAAAAATATTTTTGTGAGTTTTCAAGAATATCATCTATCATGGAAAACTGGGGTAGAAACTGGGGATATTTGGGGCAGAACCTTAATGTCTGACCACCTTCCATAACAATTTTTCCAAGACCAAGTGCAATATGGGTGATGCCCTCTTCAGCCTTTAAATGGGAGATGGGATAAAAATTATAGGATTGTGTGACTCCAGAAATTGAAGGATAAAAATAATTGTCATGTACAATGCCGGTCAATTGCTGGATAACCACTGCCATCTCTTCATCTTCAGTCCTATGCATGGTTGATTTTGCATAGGACCTTGGAGCTTTGAGATAGGTGGAGGCATAAACCAGTTTAATGGCAATAATCAGTTGTTCAAGGCGCTTTTCAAAACTGGGGTGTGCATTTGGGAGCATATATGTATTATAAAGCCCTGCAAAGGGTTGATAATGGGCATCTTCAAAAAGTGAAGAAGATCGTACAGCAATGGGATACCTTACACTCTTTAGATAGGCTTTCAGGCTTTGTGTCAGCCAGTCAGGCAGACTTGACTCAACAAATTTTTCAACAATCTGCAGGTCTTCAAGTTTTTCCCTGGTTTCAAGAAGCCATAAAAGCTCGTTTTCTTCAATAAATGCTTTAAATCCCTGGGTTGAAATCACAAAAGTCTGGGGAATGCTAATGTCAATACCTGAAAATTTTTCCTGTAAAAAGGCGTCTTTTTTAATCTGGGATGCCATAAAGGCAAGCCCTCTTGCTTTTCCACCAAGGGAGCCATTTCCTATTTTTACAAAATCTGTATCTGAATCAAATTTATTGGAATCAAAATCAATGATCTGCCCCTTGCCATATCCTTTTCTCCTGGCATGAATACTTTCAATTAAAAATTTTTTAAGGTCCTGTGGGTCAGGAAAATCACTGATTTGATAGGGTTTGAGGCTTAAGGCAAAATCAATTTCACTTCTTGCAATAAACCATCTTGAAAAATCATTATTCATTGCGTGATAGACAATGGATTCATCCGGAATTTCATCCAATAGTTTTTCAAGGGTTCTTAAATCACTGGCTCTGGCAATCTCTTCACCGTCGGGCATCCTGAAAACAAAGGCACCAAAACCAAGGGATGAGACAAAAAAACTTTTAATCCTGTCATGTAGATTGCTGGAATTTTTATTGATAAAGACAGCTGGGATATCAACAACTTTTTCTCTATTGTGTTCTTCCGTGCTCAAAATTAATACCGGTAGATCAGGCATTTCCTGTTTTATTTTTGTAAGAAGCTTAAATCCGGCTGACTTGTCCTCCATGCCGTTTCTGGGATATCTCATATCTGAGAAAACCGATAAAAGAAATGGTTTATATTTTTCATAGAGTGCCATGGCTTCTTCGTAATTATGTGCAACCAATACCTTGGGACGGCCACGCATTTTTAATAATCTGTGCTCTTCATTAATTGAATCATCAATAACAGATTGGGTTTGCAATACTATCTGCTTATACAGCACCGGTAAAAAAGAGGAGTAGTGATATGGTGAATCCTCCACCATGATGATCACCCTGACACTGGCATTTTTAGTATCAAATGCAACATTCATCTCATCTTCAAAGTTTTTGATAATAGCCAGTAAAAGGTCGGTATTTCCACCCCAGATATATGTTCTGTCAATGATTGCAGAATTATCCTGGCAGATATAATTATCAATATCACAGGTATTGTGCAGCAGCATGAAAAAAGGCAGATCAGAATATACTTTTTTAACTTGTGCTCCAAAGGAATACACATCTGTGCCATCCAGACTTGGCATTGCAATAATTAGATCAAATTTTTTGGTTTTAAGCATTAGAAAGGCATCCATGGCAGAAGCCACCCACGTAAGGCGTGGGGGTTTGGATAAATTAAGCCCCTTGTATTCATTGATAATCCGTGTTGAAAGGCGGCCCTCTTCCTCCATTATAAAAGCATCGTAGGGGCATGATACAAGAAGTATTTCACCAACCTTGTTGGCCATTAACTCATGGTATATTTTAAGGGAAGGAGTCTTGGCTGGAGTCCTTGTTTTATTGATTTCCATAAAGCCTTTCTGCCTATTTCATGTTTGCTGTCTAAACTTAAGGTAATTTAAAACTTTTTAATCTATCCCCATCTGTTTTTCAATCTTTGCAATTTCCATTAAAAGGTTTTCTTTCTCTTTCGGGCTTAACCTGTTTGAAGAGAGCCTTTTTTGCAATCCAAGAAGGATCATCTCTTCTCTGTATTCATTGCAGGTATATTTTCCTTTGGGTGTTGCGTTTTTCATATTAGCTATTAATTTTTAGTCCTTAATGTTGAATCAATGTAAAATTCTTTTATAACCTAAAGGTCAGAAACTTAAAAATTAAACATTGCTGTTAAAACAGCTCATATTTTACAAGTTTGCCATCAAGTCCACCAATTTTCAACGGGCGTTTCCAGGATGGTGCAAGGGGGAGTTTTTTAATATATTTTGGCTCTCCAAAATAGATGAAAGCCGTTGATTTTTTACATCTGTTCTTTAAAAAAAGACCAAAATTATTATAAAATTTATTAAGGTTCTGCTCTTTTCCCATCCTGATACCATAGGGAGGGTTTGCAACAATTACGTGATTTTCCAATAATTCAATATCTTGAAAATCCTTTTGTTCAATATTGATTTTGCCACCAAAATGGAGCCCCATGATATTAGTTTTTGCAGCTTTTACAGAATGCTCAGATATATCACTTCCAGCAATCATATCTTTTTTAAGCTCCCTTAGCTTATCCTCTGATTCTTTTTTTATCTGTTCCCATAAATCCGCATCGAAATCAGGTAATCTTTCAAAGCCAAACCATGCTCGAAATACCTGTGCAGGAACCCTGCAATACTTCATCAGGGCTTCACACAAAAGAGTGCCTGATCCGCACATGGGATCGTACAGAGGTTTTTCCCCATCCCATCTGGAGAGTGTCATGATGGATGCTGCAACAGTTTCCTGCATGGGTGCAGATACTGATTCTTCCCTGTAGCCCCGTTTGTGAAGAGGCCCTCCTGAGGCATCAATGGCAAGGGTTGCAAAGTTTTTATGAATATGAATATTGATGATGATAAACGGCTCTTTTGAGTCAACACTTGGCCGCTTGTTGGTTCTATCCCTGAAATAATCTGCTATGGCGTCTTTTACCCGTAATCCTGCAAAATTGGAGTGTGTAATTTCCGATTCTGCCACATTGGCTACAATGGAAAAGGTTTTTTTTGGAGTTAAAAATTCTTCCCACCTTATTTTTTTTGCAGCCTTATATAATTGATCCTTATCATGGCATTCAAACCGTACAAGGGGAGCTAAAATCCTTGAAACAAGCCTTGAAAAATAATTGATCTTGTAAAAATTTTTTTTTGAGGCTTTAAACCAGACACCTCGAAAAACAGCTTGCAGATCATAGGCACCAAGGTCTTTAAGTTCATTCATGGCAATCTCTTTGATACTTTCAGCAACCTGGGCAAAATATTGTGACTCTTTTTCGTACAGGTATTCAAGTTTTGCTTTTTTCCTTGTTTTGCCTTTTCCCTTTTGAAGGATGGATTTTTTGCCTTGATTCATCTTTTTGTGCCTATCTTTAAAAGATTTACAATATTGGCATTGGCATTTAGCATGGGTTCAATAAAAGGTTTTGAACAGGTCATCAAAGTAGAAACTCCAGGTCCGTGGCCTGCAAGCAGACAATCGGAATGGACCACAACACCAATACTGATTGCTCCTTTTAAAAACGATCTGCCATATGAATTATCATGGTCAAGTAATGCCACAAAGTCACCAAACTTAAGCTTGTCCAGTTTAAACTCTTTTACAGTGTCAGGATCACTAGTCATGATATCATAATCACCTGCTGCTGTATGGGCAGAGCCAAGTCCGGAGCCCATGCACTGGGCTGGTACAATAGTGGTAACCGGTACTTTAAGTTTTTTCTCCCCGGCCTGTTTTATTTTCATTTTTTTCAACAGGGCTGGATCAAGATTATACAATTTAATATCAGGATAATCAATGAGTTTTAAACCCTGGCCCTTGGTTCTGATCATTATTTTATCATCATATGTAAGTTGTTTTAAAATCTTTTTGGGAAAATCGATCATTACATGTTCTGACCCTCCATGGTGACCTGTGACTATTCCTTTTTGACCCTTTGCATCCCCTGATACAATAATTGCTTCATTACCGATACACGAGAGAAGCTGGAGGGAATTATTTGGAAAATCAAAGGGTTTTTCACTGTTTGCAGAGCAGGATACTCCAGGCTCTATATGATCTCCGGCAAGTCCAAAAGCAGAATCTCCCACCACAATATTAAGGGTGATGCCGCCAATACCTGGAAGAATAAAGGGTTTGCCTTGATGATCCACTTTCCATCCCGGTCTTATTCTTGGGGGCCCTGGTTTGCACTGCATGGATAGTTGTACAAGTTGTTTCTCATTGGTTTTAAGCATTATAATATCCTTAATCAAAGGGTTTGTTTCTAATTTATTCTGTTCTTAAGTTGTAACAAAAACGGTATTGCAAAAAGGCCTATAAAAGCACTTATAATAAACATATTCTCAAGGCCTGCAATGTCACCGATGATTCCTGCAATAAACACTGCAACCGCTCTTGCAGCAAAGGAAGTCATCATAAACAGACCATTTGCTGCCGAAGGGTTGATTGTTGCATTCTCCTGGATAATTGCAAGCATTACAGGAGTGGTGGAAAGAACAGTAAAACCGGTTATTGCAAGCATTATGATCTGCAAAATTCCAGTGGAAAAAATAAAGGCCACAATGGAAAAGGGAGCTATGATTAATACCCAGAACAATACTCTCTGCCTGCCTATCCAGTCACTGAAAGTTCCAGCACTTAAAACTCCCATTACACCAAATACTTCATACAGTGTAAGAGCTGCTCCGCCAAGCCACAGGCTGTTGGTCTGCCTTTCCACATATACTGTAATAAAAATTCCCATGGATGCATGCATAAAAGCCCTTGCAGATAAAATACCAGCCAGGGGCATCAATACATGTTTGATTTCATGGAATGCTGTTTTTAATGACCCGCTTTTTTTAATAGATGTTTTTTCTTCCTCTTTTTCCAGGGTGAAGTATAATAAAATAGATGTTAAAATGGCAAAACTCATAATAAAATAAAAATGGTTTGCACCAAGAAAAGATACAGCAGCTATTGCGAATATTGGGCCAGCAGCTCTGGCAGATTCTCCGCCGGTCATGAAAAGGCTCATGCCCCGGCCCTTTCTTGCACCTGAATACTGGGCAATAAGAACAGGTGAGGGAACATGGTATAAAGCCACACTGATGCCGGCCAGAAAGAGAAGAACCAGCAAAAGATAATATGATGATACACTCAATAGCAGACTCATTGGTATGGCTGTGAGTGTAGGTGCAAGAATAACCAGCCACCGCGCAAGACCTTTATTGTCTGCAAACAGTCCTATAAAAGGATTGAACAATGCCGGGAGCTGCATGATGGTAGATAAAAGTCCTGCCTGGCTCAGGGTCAGGGAGAGTTTCTCTATTATAAGAGGAAGCAAAGGAGCAAGACAGCTTGTATAAATGTCATGGATAAAATGGGAAAATGCAATAAGAGTGACTCTGCCGGTTTGAAATTGTTGAGTTTTCATTTGAGTTTAATTATCAGAAATATACCCCAAAGTAAAAAACTTTCTATG
>CAZYDL010000158.1:0-2266 GCA_964646305.1 uncultured Desulfobacula sp.
TCTTAAAACAGATATTGCACAATACCTTGAAAATATTGATTTTTTTGATGACAGCAAAGCCCTTGAAAAACAGGAAGTATTAAAATCCCTTGATATTGCAGCCGATGCTCTGATTGTTTTTGCCGGTCGCCATGCAGATGCACTTGAAAACCTGGCAAAAAAACAAAAAAATCCCCAACGCAGGATAGAACTTGAAGACATGGCCAAAATATGCCGGCGTATTCCTGCCAACAAACCTGAAACTTTTCATGAAGCTCTGCAATACTATTGGTTTCTCCATGTTGGAATCATTACAGAGCTTAACCCATGGGATGCTTACAACCCCGGAAGATTTGACCAGAATCTTTACCATTTTTATAAAAATGATATTGAAAAGGGAATCTTGACAAAGGAAAAGGCAAAGGAGCTGCTTTGCTGCTTCTGGATAAAATTTCACAACCATCCAGCACCTCCAAAAGTTGGTGTGACAGCCAAGGAAAGCAATACATACGTGGATTTTTGCCTTATCAACCTTGGTGGTGTTACAAGTAACAATCAAGATGGTGTAAATGAATTAAGCTATCTTGTCCTTGATGTAATTGAAGAGATGAGGCTTTTACAGCCAAGCTCCATGATCCAGATTTCAAAAAAAAATCCTGACAGATTTATCAAAAGAGCATTAAAAATAATTGCCACAGGCTTTGGTCAGCCTTCACTGTTTAACACCGATGCCATACTCCAGGAGATGACTCTCCAAGGAAAATCAATGGAAGATGCAAGAAAAGCAGGGGCTTCCGGCTGTGTTGAAGCAGGAGTTTTTGGCAGGGAGTGCTATATTTTAACAGGATATTTTAATCTTCCAAAAATTCTTGAAATAACCTTCCATAATGGCTGGGACCCCAGGACAAAAAAACAGATCGGCCTTAAAACAGGAGATCCTCAGAATTTTGATACTTTTAATAAATTCTTTGATGCCTATAAAAAACAATTGGAACATTTTATTAATATCAAAATCAAGGGAAGCAATATCATAGAGCAGATTAATGCCAAATATATGCCTGTTCCACTGCTTTCTCTTGTTACTCAAGATTGTATTAAAAATGCAAAGGATTATAATCAGGGGGGTGCCAGGTATAATACCTCTTATATCCAGGGCGTTGGCATGGGAACCATTACAGACAGTTTATCATCAATAAAATATAATGTGTATGACAACAAAAAAATTTCCATGAAAGATATGATATCAGCCCTTGATAAAAATTTGCAGAAAAATGATATTCTGCTTCATAGGCTTACCTCTGCCCCAAAATACGGTAATGATGACGATTATGCAGATACAATTCTAAAAATAATTTTTAAAGCATTTCATGGACTTGTCACCAACCGACCCAATGCCAAAGGCGGAGTCTACAGAATCAATCTCCTGCCCACCACCTGCCATGTCTATTTTGGTGAAATTACGGGAGCGCTGCCAGATGGAAGGAAAAAAGGCCTGCCCCTTTCAGAAGGCATCTCACCGGTTCAGGGAGCAGACAGGTGCGGCCCCACAGCAGTATTAAAATCTGCTGCCAAGATTGATCATATAAAAACAGGCGGCACGCTTTTAAATCAAAAATTCATGCCTGACCTTTTTAAAGATAAAAAGGGATTTCAATCCATGGTATATTTAATCCGCTCCTATTTTAAAATGGATGGTCACCATATACAGTTTAATGTGGTGGATGTTCAAACCTTGATTGCAGCACGCAAAAATCCAAAAGACTATCAGGATCTCATTGTCAGGGTGGCAGGATATTCAGATTATTTTGTGGATCTAACCCCTGCTTTGCAGGAAGAGATTATCCAGCGCACTGCTCACAACATGAATTAATATTTGACAAGCGGTTATACCACACCAATTTTTCCAATTTCTGCGTTGGGAAAATTTGCATTATGTAACAACCAGCCGAGAGGTAGTTCTAAAACACCATTCTTTTTTCTTGACTTGTTTGCCTGGTATTTATAAAAAGATATACTTTGTTCGTTTCTGAATTCCAGCAAATATTTTTATAATTTAACTGGGTTCACACAATAGTTTGTTTGTTATTAATTATTTTTTTTAAGGGGGAAAAATGAAATTCCGTAAATTATTATGTGCCGCAGGTTGTGCAGCTCTTTTTTGTATGCTTGCCGTATCTGTTCAGGCCAAAACTTTGGTTTACTGCTCCGAAGGTAGCCCGGAAGGCTTTACACCATCACTTTACACATCAGGAACCACTTTTGATGCGTCATCCAGACAGCTTTTTGA
>CAZYDL010000158.1:2366-8011 GCA_964646305.1 uncultured Desulfobacula sp.
CCTGATGAATTTGACCAGAAGCCAATCGGAACCGGACCTTTTGTATTTGTCTCTTACCAGAAAGACTCTATGATCAGATACATTGCCCATGACACATATTGGAAAGGCCGTGCAAAAATTGATAAGCTTGTTTTTGCAATTACACCTGATCCATCTGTTCGTTATGCAAAAATTCAAGCAGGTGAAGCACATGTGATGCCATATCCTAATCCTGCTGACCTTGCTGCAATTGCAAAAGATCCTAAAATTACCCTGATGCAACAAGAAGGGTTGAATGTTGGTTACCTGGCATTTCAAACACAAAAAAAACCATTTGATAATGTGAAAGTTCGTCAGGCATTGAGTATGGCGATCAACAAACAAGCCATCATGGATGCCGTATTCCAGGGGTCCGGTAAAATTGCTAAAAACCCAATTCCACCAACCATGTGGTCTTACAATGATGCAGTAAAAGATTATGAATATGATGTGGCTGGAGCAAAAAAATTGCTGACTGAAGCTGGATTTCCAAATGGATTTGAAACTGATATATGGGCCATGCCTGTACAGCGTCCATACAACCCTAATGCAAGAAGAATGGCTGAAATTATCCAGGCAGACTGGGCAGCAGTAGGTGTGAAAGCGAAAATTGTCTCCTTTGAATGGGGTGAATACCTCAAACGTTCAAAAAATGGTGAACATCAGACAGTCCTCTTGGGTTGGACTGGTGATAATGGTGATCCAGATAACTTTCTTGCCGTTCTCTTGGGTTGCGATGCAGTAAGTGGCTCAAACAGAGCAAAGTGGTGTTACAAACCATTTGATGATCTTCTCATGAAAGCAAAACAGGTTTCAGACATTAAAGTAAGAACCAAACTTTATGAAGAAGCTCAGATTATTTTTAAAGAGCAAGCTCCCTGGGTAACCATTGCACATTCAATCGTGTATATGCCCATGGCTAAAAATGTTGTAGGGTATAAAATTGATCCTTTTGGCGGACACGCTTTTTATGGTGTAGATCTTAAATAGTTAAAAATCAATTTAATGATTAATGGCGGTATGGCAATTTACTTTGCTGTACCGCCCCTTATTTTATTAAGAATGTGATTTTATCATGATTCAGTTTATTCTAAAGCGATTTGTTCATATTTTCCCGGCTTTTATTGGCGTAACCCTTCTTACTTTTTCTTTGATTCATTTAATACCCGGCGATCCTGTTGAACTTCGAGCAGGCGAAAGAGGGATAGATCCCATACGCCATGCACAAATAAAAGCGGAAATGGGTTTGGATAAACCCCTTTATGTACAATATTTTCGGTATATCGGAGGTGTGCTAAAAGGGGATCTGGGTAAATCATTTGTAACCAAAAAGCCCGTATTTCAAGAGTTTTTAGTTCTTTTCCCTGCCACGCTTGAATTATCTATTTGCGCCTTGATTTTTGCTATTTTAATTGGGCTGCCTGCCGGGGTGATTGCAGGGGTAAAAAGAGGAACTATATTTGATCATGGTGTCATGGGCGCCTCACTCACCGGGTATTCAATGCCCATTTTCTGGTGGGGACTTTTAATGATCCTCTTCTTTTCCGTTCATTTAGGTTGGACACCCGTATCCGGTCGACTATCGGCTCTGCTTTGGATTGATACGGATACAGGCTTTATGCTGATTGATGCATTTCGGTCAGATGAAAAGGGGGCATTTAAGTCAGCCGTAAGTCACTTGATTTTACCCTCCATCGTATTAGGTACAATTCCACTGGCAGTGATTGCGAGAATGACACGGTCTTCCATGCTTGAAGTGTTACAGGAAGATTATGTCAGGACAGCAAAAGCCAAAGGGCTTTCTCCACTGCGTGTGATTATGGTTCATGCATTAAGAAATGCCATGATACCTGTGATTACAGTCATTGGTCTTCTAACCGGTACCCTTATGGCCGGTGCCATTCTGACAGAAACGATTTTTGCATGGCCCGGTGTAGGTAAATGGATTCTAGAATCGATTTACCGGCGGGATTATCCGTCCATTCAGGGAGGAATTCTGATTATTGCCACTATTATTATTATTGTAAATTTAGGGGTGGACATCCTTTATGGCATTATTAATCCTCGTATTCGTCATACCAGTTAGGAATTTAATATGAGTGAAACTACAATCATAACCCAGGATAATGCAGCATCGCCTCATCCGCTTAGGGAGTTCTGGAAATATTTTAGTGAGAATAAGGGTGCGGTTATCGGGTTGTATTTTATTATATTTGCAATACTTGTTGCAATCTTTGCAAATGTTCTTGCCCCCCATGATCCCTTTGAGCAATATAGAGATGCATTGCTTAAGCCGCCGGTTTGGATGGATGGCGGGACCAGCAAGTTTTTATTAGGTACGGATGATGTGGGAAGAGATATCATGTCAAGGCTGATGCATGGTGCTCGCTTAAGTCTTTTTGTGGGCCTCATAGTCGTGACGATTTCTCTTGCTGTCGGAATTATATTAGGCATTACATCCGGTTATATCGGCGGTTTTTTTGAAATTCTTGTTATGCGGGCAATGGATATTATCCTGGCCCTTCCCAGTCTTCTGCTGGCCCTGGCAATTGTTGCCATTTTAGGGCCCAGCCTTAAAAACGCAATATTGTCAATTGCGGTTGTTGTGCTTCCCTATTATGTCCGGTTAACACGGGCATCGGTGCTGGCTGAAAAAAACAAAGACTATGTAACCGCCTCCAGAGTGAGTGGATCAGGGCCTTTCAGGATGATGTTTAAAGTTATTTTGCCAAACTGCATGGCGCCTTTGATCGTTCAGGCTACTCTGGGGTTTTCAACAGCAATTCTTGATGCAGCAGCTCTTGGCTTTTTGGGTATGGGGGCACAGCCACCAACACCTGAATGGGGAGCAATGCTTGCCAACGCACTGCAGTTTGTCCAACGGGCCTGGTGGGTAGTCACATTTCCAGGAATTGCCATTCTTTTGACAGTCCTTGCCTTTAATCTTGCTGGGGATGGTCTTCGGGATGCATTAGATCCGAAAATGAAGCGGTAAAAAATATCATTTAAGAAGAGATTATGAATAAAATATTAGAAATAAAAAACCTCTCTGTTGATTTTGACGGTTTTAAAGCAGTCTCTGATGTTGAATTGTCTTTAGGTGAGGGGGAAATTTTAGGGATCGTTGGAGAATCCGGTTCCGGAAAGAGTGTGACCATGCTGGCCATGATGGGATTGATTCCTTATCCCGGAATTATTGAAGCGGATACACTCAATTTCAATAATAAAGACTTGCTGAGTATTTCAGACAGAAAGAAACGGAAAATTACCGGCAAAGAGATTGCCATGATTTTCCAGGAACCCATGACAAGCCTAAACCCCTGTTTTACTGTTGAGTTCCAGTTAACCGAAGCCTTGAAGATCCATGAAGGCGGATCAAAAAAACAGCAGCGTGAGCACGCCATTGAATTATTAGAGCAAGTTGGAATTCCGGCTGCAAAAGAGCGAATGAAAAGTTTTCCCCATCAGTTGTCAGGAGGCATAAGCCAAAGGGTCATGATTGCCATGGCCGTTGCATGTAATCCAACACTTCTTATTGCAGACGAACCAACGACTGCCCTGGACGTGACCATTCAGGCCCAGATTCTTGATCTTTTAATTGACCTCCAAAAAAAGAATAACATGGCTTTGATCCTTATCACCCATGATATGGCAGTCATCGCTGAAACCGTTGAAGATGTAATCGTTATGTATGCCGGCCAGGTGGTTGAAAAAAACAGTGCAAATAATATTTTTACATCTCCCAAGCATCCTTATACACAAGCTTTATTAGCCTCTTTGCCTGAACGGAATATTAATTCAACAAGACTTCCCACCATCCCTGGGCTTGTACCGGGGAAATATAACAGGCCGCAAGGGTGTCTTTTCCACCCCAGGTGTAAATTTGTCAAAGAAAAATGTACAACAACAACCCCTGTATTAACCAAAAAAGGCGATAGTGCTTTCAGATGTCACTTTCCATTGCTAAACGGAGCCCCTCAGTATGAATGATAAGACAATTATAACCGCCAGAGATCTTAAAAAATATTACACGGTTAAAGAGGGGGTGTTTTTTAAAACTTCTTCAACCTTGAAAGCTCTGGACGGGGCTTCTTTTGCTATAAAACCAGGCAAGACGTTTTCTGTGGTAGGAGAATCAGGCTGTGGAAAATCTACACTTGCAAGAGTGATTACCATGATTGAAAAACCCACTTTCGGTGATTTTGAAGTGGATGGCATCAATGCGGTAACCTCCGGCCCCGAAGAAATGAAAGCGTTAAGATCAAAAGTCCAGATCGTTTTTCAGGACCCATATGGTTCTTTAAATCCCAGAAAAAAAGTCGGCTCAATTTTAGAAGAACCCATTAAGATTAATACTGACCTGACAAAAGCCCAGAGGCGGGAAAAATCCCTTGCCATGATGGAAAAGGTCGGATTAAGCCCGGAGCAATATTCAAGATATCCCCACATGTTTTCAGGAGGACAGAGACAGCGAATTGCCGTTGCAAGGGCATTAATGCTCAATCCAGATCTTGTGGTGGCGGATGAACCAGTTTCAGCACTGGATGTCTCTGTGCAGGCACAGGCATTGAATCTTCTCATGGACCTTCAGGATGAGATGAATCTGGCATACCTGTTTATCTCCCATGATTTGAGCGTGGTTCGCTTGATATCCGATGAGGTCATGGTGATGTACTTGGGAAGACCAGTGGAACAGGGTAAGAAAAATATCATTTTTGATACCCCACTTCATCCCTACACAATGGCATTACTGGCTGCAACTCCCCATGTGGACAGGGACAATAGAAAAGCCAGAATCAGGCTCTCAGGAGAAATCCCCTCTCCCTTGAACCCGCCTCCTGGATGCACATTTCACCTTCGCTGTGCCCATATGACAGACATATGCAAACAAACAGCTCCTGAGCTCCGTGAAGTTGGACAAAGATTGGTTGCATGCCACCACGCTGAAAAATTTTAAACCTGTAAACCTTAAAGTAAAACAAAAAACAGATAATTAAGAGCGCTATCTATCAAATACCGGCGATAATTATGAATGGGGAAATAAAAAGTGCAGTTAAGGCAGGGATTCCAATTTTTATTGGCTATATACCTCCTGCCATAGCATTTGGAGTCCTGGCAAAAGGGTGTGAGATTACTCTTGTGGAGTGTTTTTTATTTTCAGCAGCAGTCTTTGCCGGAGCAAGCCAGTTCATAGCATTAAATCTTTTAATGACCGGCATGGGTCCGGCCGGCATTATTTTAACCACTCTGCTTGTTAATTTCAGACATTTTTTAATGAGTGCCTATCTTTCCACAAGAATTGATAAATTTGCGAAAAAATATATAGCTTTAATAGCATTTGGAGTGACAGATGAAGTGTTCTCTGTTTTATCATTTCAAAAGGGGCAGCTGTCAAAATCATTTATTTTAATAGTAGAGTTTTCAGCCTATTGTGCCTGGGTTAGCGGTTCCATGGCTGGTTTTATCCTTGGTGGTTTTCTACCTGAGCTTTTGACAAAAAGTTTGGGAGTTGCTCTCTATTCTCTGCTGCTTGCTATTATACTGCCTGAAGTTAAAAAATCATTTAAAATATTATTAATAGGTTTTGCATCGGGAGCGCTCAATACAATTTTAATTAAATTTGATTT
>CAZYDL010000159.1:0-7995 GCA_964646305.1 uncultured Desulfobacula sp.
GTGTTACTTTTTTAAGTGTAATGGGTCTGATTAAAAAGCCCGGAAGAATCGCATCCGGGTCAATTAAATTTGATGGACGAGAGCTGACTGATCTAAGTCCCCGGCAATACAGAAAAATCAGGGGAAAAGAAATCGCCATGACCCTTCAGGATGCTTTAACAGCCCTGAATCCTTCCATAAAGATCATTGACCAGATTTCAGAGGTGTTAAGGGAACATGACAAGGAGGTTAAGGCCCAGGGGAAAAAGGCCATTAAAAATAGAGCTGTAGAGATGATGAAACTTGTGGGCATCCCCGATGCAAAGAACAGGCTAAAGGATTATCCTCACCAGTTTTCCGGAGGAATGCGGCAGAGAATCATGATTGCCATTGCCCTGGCCTGCAAACCCAAACTCTTGATTGCAGATGAACCGACAACCGCATTGGATGTGACCATTCAGGCCCAGGTGTTGAACCTGATCGCTGATATCAGGAAAGAACTGAATATGAGTGTGATCATTATCACCCATAACCTTGGTGTGGTATCTGAGTATACAGATAAAACAGTTGTCATGTATGCAGGACAGATCGTAGAAAAAGGCCTGACCAGGGATGTGATATTAAATCCTCAACATCCCTATTCCCAGGGGCTGTTAAAATCCATACCGCGTCTGTCTGAACTGGATACAGCCATTTATCCGATTCCAGGGCAAGTACCTGATCTGGTTAATCTTCCAGCCATGTGCCGTTTTTATTCACGGTGCTCGAAACGATCGGAGGAATGCAAAAAGGGGGATATACAGATCAAAAAATTGAGTGCCCATAGTGAAGTCCGTTGCCTTAAGGTTACAAATGAACTTAAAACATCTCAATAGGAGTGAAATGAATAACAAGCCACTTCTCAAAGTTGAAAATATCAGTAAGCATTTTCATCTGCAAACCAGTTTTATTGATAAATATTTTTTAAAAAAAATGAACACAGTAAAAGCGGTCTCCAACATCAGTCTTGATATCAAGCAGGGGGAAACCCTGGGTTTAATCGGTGAAAGTGGTTGTGGAAAAAGCACACTTGGACGTGTAATTCTTCGGTTGCATGAACCAACACACGGGAAAGTATATTTTGAATCTGAAAATATAACTGCTCTGAATCAGCTGGATTTAAAAAGCATCAGAAAGAAAATGCAGATTATTTTCCAGGACCCCTATGCATCATTAAATCCCAGAATGACGATTGAAGAGATTGTTAAACTGCCGCTAAAGATACATGAATCCTTAAGCCGTAAAGAGATGAACCAAAGGGTGGTTGATATCATTGAAAAAGTGGGACTCAAACCCCAGTATTTAAAACGATACCCCCACCAGTTTTCAGGGGGTCAGAGACAAAGAATTGGTATTGCCAGGGCTTTGATCCTTCAACCTAAGTTTGTGGTCTGTGATGAGCCTGTATCAGCCCTGGATGTCTCGATTCAGGCCCAGATTATCCAGTTAATGGCACAACTCAAAGAAGAGCTATCGCTGACATTTCTTTTTATTTCCCATGATATTTCAGTTGTTGCCTACCTGAGTGATCGTATTGCTGTAATGTATTTAGGAGAGTTAGTGGAGCTTGCCAATGTTGGCGAGCTGCTGAAAAATCCGCGTCATCCCTACACCAGGATTTTACTTGATGCCATTCCCCAGGTTGATCAGGTTGGGGTGCACAAGCGGGTTGTCTTAAAAGGGGATATCCCTTCTCCACTGGACCCTCCCAAAGGGTGTAAGTTCCACACGCGTTGTCCAGATGCTGTGGAAAAATGCAGCGCTGAAATTCCAGAATCAAGAGAGTATTCAGCCGGTCATTGGGTTTCCTGCCATTTATTTCACAATAACTAAATGAGGGATAATTTTAAAATTGGAAAACCGCTGATTTTAAAAGGGTCTCCCATGGAACAGGGTCTGCTCCAGGCAAAGCTTTGTCCTGAAATGGTTGGCGTGGTTCGTAAAACTGTCCTTGTTCAATTAAATAAATACAAGGAGTTGTTTCAATCAGACAAAAACAGATACTATCTTAAAGAACAAATTAAAATAACCAAGAAATTTTTCCCCGAGGTGATTGAGGAAGTCAAAGGGCTTGCCAGAGGTTTTAAACTAAAGATGGTGGATCTGTTTTGCTTTTATCATCTGAGGATATTGCTGGATATGGATGGATGCACCTCTTGGGCGGTATCTCTTAAAAATGAGGCGATTCTGGGAAAAAACCGGGACCTTGCTGACGGGAGCCATGCATTGCAACGGGTTTTTATCCATCAGGACCCAGACCGGCAGCATCAAAAAGTATTATCTGTGGGCAGCCTTGGATCACCCTGTGCCTATTCAAGCGGTATCAACTCAAAAGGATTTAGCCTGGCTGATACCAGTATCCTGACTTTAGATCACGGATTAGGTGCCTGTCGATATTTTTTGATGCCTTTTTTGCTGAGGACCTGCAGCAGTGTGGATCAGGCTCTGCAAAAAATATCAGATCTGCCCCATGCAGGAGGAGGATCACTTACCATGGCTGACCAGAATGCAGTAGTTGCTGTTGTTGAACTTGGCCATTATCACCAGGATATTGAAAAAAACAAATCATGGCAGGTAAAGACAAATCATTTCACCTCTGATTTATTAAGTTTGAGTAATGTAAAATCAGGCAGACAATCCAATTTAAAAAATTCATACGGCCGCCTCAACTTTATGAACACCAGAATGCCTGACATTTATCAGAATTTTGATCTAAAAAAGGCCATTGAATTAGTAAAAAGTCATGATCAAAAAAATGTGAGCGGAATATGCAGACATCCTGGGAAAGGTCGATCTTCCACCATTTCAAGTGCAATTTACACATGCACAGAGAAAAAATTATCTTTTTCAGATGGGAATCCATGTAATTCTTACTGGTATAAATTTTCACTCTAATGTATTTAGATTAAGATAAGAAAAGCTTGGTGTTTAAAAAAACAACCAAATAATTAATCAAAACACTCAAGAGAACAGGACAAGGTGACAATATGAACCTTACCCAGATAAGATATTTTAATCAAACGGTGAAATGTAAAGGGGTGTTGGCTGCATCTCAAAAGTTGTTCATTTCTCAACCTGCTGTCACTAAACAGATCAAACTTATTGAAGAAGAGATTGGCGCTAAATTATTTTATAAAAAACACAATAGGTTTCAGCTGACAGCAGCCGGAAGCATTTTATACAATAAATCCTGTGAAATATTATCACTTTTTAATGAATTGGATGATGACCTGAAAAATATTGACAGTATTCATTCAGAAAGAATTATTATTGGCTGCGGCTCGCTTGCTGCACGGTTTATTTTACCTGGTATCATAAAAAATTTTTTAAAAAAATTTCCCAATAATGACATCTCAATATTTGAATGCGGATCAAATGAAATGGAGGATTTGTTAACAAATGACACCATAGATTTTGGAATCGGCTTCCAGGCAAAGCTTAAAAATAAAAATATTGAATTTGAAAAACTTTTTCCCAGTGCATTCAAGGTGATCTGTTCTAAAAAAAGCACCTTTGCAGGGCTAAATATTATAAAAATTCATGATCTTCTTGAATTTCCCTATATAAGCTATAATGTAAATTCAGTCATAACAAATCTTCTTGAAAAGCATCTGTCAAATGAAAATTTCAATGAGGTTTTAAATGCACAATACAGTGAGACCATAATCAAATATGTTCAATTGGATTTTGGTGTTTCAATAGTACCGGATTATATATTGAAACTTCTAAAGCCGACTGGTATTGAAATTAAAGAACTTGATGTCAAACTTTCCATTGACGTTGGCATTTTCAAGGAGAAGAATAAATATCTCAGCCCTATCCATAAAAAATGCATTGATTTAGTAAAAAAACATTACAAAAAAAGAGTTGAAAATATTAACTAAGGAAGCCAGAGGCAATTTATATCTATGAATACAAATAATACTAAAGTTACCAATTTAACAGATGCAGTAAAAAGCTATGTAAAAGATGGTTGCCACCTCTCCATTGGGGGCTTTACAATAAATAGAAACCCCATGGCTGCTGTTTATGAAATAATCAGACAAAAAATCAAAAACATACATCTTTATGCCCACTCCAACGGCCAGGGAGTTGATGAGCTTATTGGGAGCAAAAGCCTTACCTGCCTTGAAATAGCCTATGGCGGAAGTGGAAAATTTGCCTCAACATGTATCCGTTTTCGTAAAGCTGCCCAGGACAAATCCATTAAGATTGAGGATTATTCAAATTTTCAGATGGCACTGCGCTTTCTTGCCGGTTCCATGGGTGTGCCTTTTCTTCCAACGCGCTCTTCTTTTGGAACGGATATTATAAAAAAATGGGGCTTTCCGCCTGAATTCAGAAAGAACAATGCCAAACTCCCAAATAAAAAACTCATTGAACTTGATAATCCATTTGGCAATTGGTGTGATACCAGAAAAGTTGTCCTGGTTCCGGCAATCAATCCCGATGTTACCATCATCCATGTTCAGAAAGCCGATTACAGAGGCAATTGCAGAATACACGGGCTTTCATTTGCCGATGTGGAACAGGCAAAATCAGCAAGGCACCTTATTATCACCTGTGAAGAGCTGATAAACGATGATGCTCTTAAAAATGATCCAGACAGAAACCAGATTCCCTTTATCCATGCAGATGCTGTTGTTCACGTACCCCATGGTGCATATCCAACAGCCTGCTATGGCTATTATGATTATGATCCTGTTTTTTTAAAGGAGTATGCTAAAATTGCCAAAAATGATGATAAATATCATTTGTATATTCAAAGCCAAATATTGGGAACCCTGTCCCATGAAGATTTAATGGACAAGGTAGGCAGGGACCGCCTGAAAATGATTGCTGCTGATAAGAAAAGAGGGTATGCCAAAGGATTAGACAGGAGATAAAAACATGAAACCTATTGCTGATTATACTTTAAAAGAGATGATGACCATTGTTGCAGCAAGGGAAGTTAGAAATAATGACATAGTGTTCTGTGGAACAGGAATCTCAATGTTAGCTGCAATGGCGGCGAAAAAAATAAATGCACCCCAAAGTGTTATCTTCTTTGAAACAGGAGCTATTGACTCCAAGCTCGAAGAACTTCCCCTTGCAGTTGGAGATCCAAGAATCATGTACCAGGCATCTTGCAACGGAGGATTGATTGATTCGTTCACAACCATGCAAAATCCCATCACAGGAAAGCATGTTCTGGGTATTTTAGGGGCTGCCCAGATTGATATTTACGGCAACCTCAATTCCACTGTGATAGGTGATTATAACGATCCTGATGTCAGATTTTCCGGAAGCGGCGGAGCCTGTGATGTTGCCTCTTTTGTACCAAGAAGCCTGATATTCATGAAACAGGAAAAAAGAAAATTCAAAAAAAAACTGGATTATATTACAAGCCCTGGATACCTTGACGGGCCCAATGGCAGAAAAAAAGCAGGGCTTCCCAAGGGAGGACCATACAGAGTCATCACAGACATGGGAATAATGGGGTTTGATCAAGATACAAAAAAAATGTACCTTTTAGGACACTTTCCAGGTATAAGCCCTGAAACTATTTTACAGAACATGGAATTTATAATTGAGACCTCAAATTCTAAAGAAGTACTGCCACCGACATTAAATGAGCTTAAACTTTTAAGGACAAAATGTGATCCCCATTGCCTTATCCTTTGATAAAATAAAAATCAAGTCCGAAAATGTGCTTCCAAATAGCCGCGTTGAGGAGTTGGCTTTTGCTGGAACGGGTCATGAAAAAAAATCCTTACGAACAAATATTCATATCAAAATTAACTGACCTTGATATTTCCCAAACAATGAATAAAGTATCAGCTTAACCATAATATTTGATACCTAACCCAAAGGGAATGATCTTTGCCTGGAACAGGTATGACAATAAAATTTTATAAGGATCAAAAATAGTGTTTACAGAAAATATAACTTACTCCGCAGCTCTTATTGCAGGTCTGCTCTCATTTTTTTCCCCCTGTATTCTACCATTAATACCAGCATATTTTTCTTTTATAACTGGTTTAACCCTTGATGAACTCACCGAGAATAAAAAAGAGGTCAGACAAAAAGTTATTATATCCACTCTTTTTTATGTGGCTGGCTTTTCCTTTATCTTTATTCTTTTTGGAGCGTCTGCATCTTTTCTTGGCAGTGTTGCTTCGCAATACTCATGGGTTGTCAGATATATTGGCGGCGGCATTATTCTCATATTCGGGCTTCATCTTCTCGGCATTATCAATATCAAAGGTTTTAATTTTGAGAAAAAAATCCATGTAAAAGAGAAACCTCTGCACCTCATGGGCGTTTTTGTGATAGGTATGGCTTTTGGTGCTGGATGGAGCCCCTGCATCGGCCCAATGCTTGGATCAATTTTAATTGTTGCAGGCAATCAGGATACTGTTCTTAAAGGTGTCTCTCTACTGGCTGTATATTCTGCAGGTCTTGCCATTCCATTTATAATAATATCCTTTTTCATCAATTCCATTCTTGGAATCATGAAACGGGCAACCAGATTTATTGGGGCACTTAACAAAGCTTCTGGAATCCTGCTCATAATCATTGGTCTTTTATTAATATTTGATAAATTCAGACTTCTTGCGAATTTATAAACCCTGTGACTGATAATCCAAAACAATTTACAAAATTTATCAGTGTAACAACCTTTTCAAAGCTTTTATTTAATATTACCCGGAGATTGATTTATCCTTTTGCCCCTGAGTTTGCCAGGGGATTGAATGTTGATCTTTCTGCCATTACATCTGTTATAGCCATTAATCAGGCAACTTCCATATTAGGACCAATCGGCGCAGGATTTGCCGATAAATATGGATACAGAATTTTAATGCTGTTTTCCCTGGGATTATTGACCATTGGCACTTTTGCTGTGGGATTAATCCCGATTTATTCAGTATTTGTGATCAGCCTTTTCATTACAGGACTTGCCAAAAGTATATTTGACCCAAGCCTTCAAGCCTTTATAGGTAATTTTGTCCCCTTTGAAAAAAGAGGCAAAATCATTGGGATTACTGAACTCGCCTGGGCAGGATCGACTCTGGTCGGCATTCCCCTGTCTGGTGTTATCATTGAACGTTTTTCCTGGCAGACACCCTTTTGTATCATGGGTTTTTTTTCCCTTGTCTGTTTTTTCATTATCCTGAAAATCATGCCAAAGGAAAAAACAAGTCCTGGTCCATCCAAAGCTGGAACATTGATCATATCAAACTGGAAAACTATTATTAAGGAGCGAAAGGTCCTTGGAATATTGTCATTTGCATTTTTCATGTGCCTTGGCAATGACAATCTTTTTGTAATTTACGGTGCATGGCTGGAACAATCCTATGATCTTTCTCTGACTGCCATAGGGTTTGGTACCATTTTAATTGGGCTTTCTGAAATTCTTGGCGAAGGCTGCACTCTATTTTTTTCTGACAGGATCGGGCTGAAAAAATCCATTATTATTGGAGCCTCTTTCTGCACTGGAGCATATTTTCTTTTACCCCTGTTAAATATTGGTCTGGCCTATGTTCTCACAGGACTTTTTCTTGTTTTTTTCACATTTGAATTTGCCATTGTGACCTGCATGAGCTTATCCACAGAATTAGTTCCCAAATTAAGGGCATCCACCATGGCTGCTTTTTTTGCCATAGCAGGAATAGGCAGGGTTGCAGGCGCTGTTCTCGGCGGTATTATCTGGTCAAATTATGGATTATTGCCCATCTGCCTGATATCAGGTTTTTGTACCCTTGCTGCTCTTTTTTCCATCATCATTGGATTTCATAAAAGCCATGAAGTGACCCTGTGATCACAGAGCAGCACGTCTTTTTAAAGCAATAAGATCGTTGTCAGCAATCCTTATATTTATCTTTTGATTTTTTCAGTCATTTTCCCCTTCAAAATATTTTTTACTGGCTTTTATTTTTAAATTTGATATTTAAATAAACAATACTGGGTATCCGGTTGACTCAAGTAGATACAATA
>CAZYDL010000160.1:0-5800 GCA_964646305.1 uncultured Desulfobacula sp.
AAAAATATAAAAATATTATATTGACTTGTGTAGGGCCGATCATAGAAAAAGATTATAATCTTGAACTTACAAAAAAAATAAAAAATTTAGATTGGATTAGAGCTGTTGGCGCTGTACGTGTTGATCAAATGAAACAAATCTATCTTGAATCTGATGTAATTTTAAACTGCTCTCATTACGAAGGTGAAAGTAATGCAATTATTGAGGCCATGTATTTTGGGAAACCATTAATTGTGTCAAATACCCCTGGGAACAGACCATTAATTAATGATATGAAGGATGGGTTGCTTTTTGATGTAAAAGCTTCAGGTGATTTTAGAAAAAAAACTCAATTACTTTTAGCGGATAAAAACTTTAAAGAAAGATTATCTAAAAATGCAAAAGAAAAATCTTTACAATTAATAAATATAGACGAATCTAAAGATTATGAGAAATTATATTTATCTGCAATGGAATTATTTTGATTAGGTCTAAAAAGGTAGAAATATGAAAATAGCTGTTTTTTCCGATATTCATTCAAGCTATTCAAAAATGGTAGCTGTTTTCAAAGACATGGAAAAACATCAAATTGACAAATTTATATGCCTTGGAGATATTATCGGCTATGGTAAAAAGCCAGAAGAGACCATTAAGTTATTAATGGAAAATAACGTGGTCTCTGTCAGAGGCAACCATGAGCTTGCCATGTTTAACAGAAAATACCTTGAATTATTCCCCAAACACATTAAACAACCCCTTATTGATAATATAGCAGCTCTTTCCACCAGATCCATTCGATACCTTGAAGATACACCTGCTTTTTTAAAATTTAAAAATGCCCATTTTGTCCATGGCACTCCGCCTGACAAATTAACAACCTATATTTATGATGTTACAGATTACTATTTAAAAACTTTGTTCAACAACAGCCATACAAAAGTTTTTTTTACCGGTCACACCCACAAGTTAAAATTAATCACATATAAAGATAAAATTGTGCTGCGCCAGAGAATAACAAAAAATAAAATAATACACTTAAAAAAAAATGAAAAATATCTTTTAAATGTAGGAAGTATTGGATTTTCCAGGGATAATTTTCAAGAATCAAAATATGTTATATATGATTCAAGAAACAACACTATAATGGTAAAGATGATATAAAATGGAAAAAGAGATTCAAGACAAGGCAAAACACCTTATTGACAAAACAAGGGTTATGACACTTGCTGTCTCAAACAAGGATATCCCATGGTCATCTCCAGTCTATTTTGTATTTCATGACAATGCTTTTTATTTTTTTTCCAATGAAAATTCCAAGCATATTATATATGCACAAGAGAAAAATATTTCAGCATCTATTTTTCAGGATTCTGACACAATGGATGAGATTTTCGGATTTCAGATGTCAGGAATGCTTAAAAAAGTATCAAAAAAAATTCTATATTTTCTAATTGTCAAAAAATATGTTGATAAATTTAATTTCTTAAAACAGATCTTTGGATCCCAGATAATTGACAATAAACAATTCTTCCTGGAAAAATTCAAGTCCCACCTCTATTGTTTTCATCCAGATCAGATATTTTTATCTGACAATTCAAGCAAAAGTGATAAAAGATCAGCAATGGACCTAAATGAAATTTTTTAAAAACCAAATTAAAGAATTTAAAGGATATCTCTTGAATGTAGAATCGGATATTGCTATTAATAGATTTTAAAAAAACAGGAATATTTACAAGGCAATATTATGACTGAATTAATAGATATCATGGCAAGGGAAATACTTGACTCAAGGGGTAATCCAACCATTGAAGTTGATGTGGTTCTCGCCTGTGGTGCATCTGGACGTGCTGCAGTCCCATCAGGAGCTTCAACAGGGACAAAAGAAGCATTGGAAATGCGTGATAACTCAAAAAATCGATTCATGGGTAAAGGTGTTTTAAATGCTGTGATCAATGTTAATGAAGTTATTGCTCCGGAAATAATAGGATATGATGCAATGGATCAGGCAGGACTCGATAGAACCATGCTGGACATTGATGGAACCCAGAACAAATCACGGCTTGGGGCCAATGCCATTCTTGGTGTATCCATGGCTGTTGCAAGGGCTGCTGCCAATGCCTGTGAAATTCCTTTGTATCAGCATATTGGCGGCATTAATGCAAGACTGCTTCCACTGCCCATGATGAATATTATCAATGGTGGTGCCCATGCTGCAAACAACCTTGATATCCAGGAATTTATGATTCTTCCTTTTGGTGCTGATTCAATTACCCAGGCTGTTCAAATGGGCGCCGAAACTTTTCATAATCTTGCAAAGATACTAAAACAAGAAGGCCTCTCCACAGCTGTTGGAGATGAAGGTGGATTTGCTCCTGATCTAAAATCCAATGAAGAAGCACTTGAATATATCATAAATGCCATAGAAGCTGCTGGATACAGACCAGGCAAAGATATTGGCATTGCACTTGATGCTGCAGCATCTGAGTTTTACAAAGATGGTAAATATATTTTTGCCTCGGAAGGCCAGGAGCTTTCAGCCATTGATTTGATTGATTATTATGAAAAATTAATTGAGAAATTCCCTCTATATTCCATTGAAGACGGGCTTGCTGAAAATGACTGGGATTCATGGGCAATCATGACCGAACGTCTTGGAAATTCCATACAGATTGTTGGAGATGATATATTTGTGACAAATCCTGATATTTTTCAAAAAGGGATACGCCAGGGCATTGGTAATTCCATTTTGATAAAACTTAACCAGATCGGCACTGTCACAGAAACTCTGGATACAATTCAAATGGCAAAAGAGTCAGGCTATACAACTATTGTTTCCCACAGATCCGGTGAGACAGAAGACTCTTTTATAGCTGATCTTGCCGTGGGTGTTAATGCAGGACAGATTAAAACAGGATCCATGTCAAGAAGTGATAGAGTTGCTAAATATAATCAATTGATGAGAATTGAAGAAAAGCTTGGAGAGGGTGCATCATTTCCCCAGGATCTTTTTGTTTGATCTCTATTGTTAAATTAGGTTTGACCTTTAAGGTTATGAAAACAAGACTTTTTTTATCCATTTTTATACTTTTTTCCCTGCTGTTTACCGGCACTGGCCAGGCATTTATTCCAGAGGCACCACATCTTTTATATCTTGTTATCAGCAAAATAAAAAGACCTGTTGGTATTGAAGCAAGGCAAACCAGAACAATTCTAAACTATCAGGATTCAGGACCGCCTTATATTGAGCTTAAAGAAAAACTTCTTTTTTCATATCCTGATAAGTTGCGAATTCAGGTTCTTTCTCAAGATCTGGCAAGCTTTAGTGTGGAATCTGATTTTGAATTTGTTAAAATTATTGATGGAGCTCTCTTCTCCAGTGATAAATCTCTAATCGACTTATATTCAGATATCCTTCTTTACAGGGATCATGAAACTCTTTTAAACCAGCTTGATCTCTGGGGGATAGATACAACAAAAGTATCTTTTCAAAGATACAATGATACCATATGCTACGTTATTGGAGGCCCTCTGGAAGAAAATCAAGGTAATAATTTTAATTTCCCAGGACTCTGGATAGAGAAAGATACATTTTTACCAATAAAATATGTTGTTGAAAAAAATGGCAAAAGGGTTGAATTTTTTTACAAAAACTGGCAAAAGATCAGTAAAACAATGTACCCCATGCAGATTCATATTTTTTTGGATAACAGGCTGTTTGCCATGATAAATTTAAATAACGTTCATTTAAGATCAGGTTTTCTCCCGATTTTATTTGATATTAATACTATTATAAGCTTATATCCAAAAGACAGGCTATGGAATGACAAAACAGAAACATCAATACAATATGGACATGAATAATCTTAAATAAGAGAGGGACAATGGCTGAAAACACCAAATTTATCTTTGTTACCGGAGGAGTTCTTTCATCCCTGGGTAAAGGACTTGCATCTGCTGCCATAGGAATGCTTCTGGAAAGCAGAGGACTGACAGTTACAATTCAAAAACTTGATCCCTATATCAATGTTGATCCAGGAACCATGAACCCATTTCAACACGGTGAAGTGTTTGTAACAGATGATGGGGCGGAAACAGATCTTGATTTGGGCCATTATGAAAGATTTACCCATGCAAAACTTGGAAAAAACAGTAATTTTACCACTGGTAAAATATATGATCAGGTGATTACCAAAGAGCGCAAGGGTGAATACCTTGGCGGTACTGTCCAGGTTATTCCACATATTACAGATGAAATTAAAAAAAGCATATTTCTTGTGTCCCATGATGTTGATGTTGTCATTGTAGAGATTGGTGGAACAATTGGTGATATTGAATCTCTGCCTTTTCTCGAAGCCATCCGCCAGTTTAAAACCGATGCAGGACCTTCCAATGTTATCTATATTCATTTAACTCTTGTTCCCTATATAAAAACCGCCGGTGAAGTAAAAACAAAACCCACACAGCACAGTGTAAAAGAACTTCGCAGTATAGGTATCCAGCCTGATATCCTTCTTTGCAGGACAGAAAGCTATCTTGCCGATGACATTAAAGCCAAGATTGCTCTTTTTTGTAATGTGGGCCAGGATGATGTTTTTACTGCAAAAGATGTTGACTGCATCTATGAGGTTCCTCTGGTGTACAATAAAGAAGGCCTTGGCGATAAAATATTAAAAAAACTGAATATCTGGGCAAGGGCGCCAAAACTTGATGACTGGGAAGAGATGGTTGAAAGGCTTAAGAACCCCAGACTGTCAGTAAATATTGCCATTGTGGGCAAATATGTTGATTTGACAGAAAGTTATAAAAGCCTGAATGAAGCTTTAACCCACGGCGGTATAACTAATGATGCCAGGGTAAACCTTCAATATATTGATTCAACAACTTTAACAGAGGATAATGTTGTTGAAACACTTTCCAAAAGTGATGGAATTCTTGTTCCCGGCGGATTTGGCTCAAGGGGCATTGAAGGCAAAATTATTGCTGCAAAATATGCAAGAGAAAAAAAGGTTCCCTATTTTGGAATCTGTCTTGGCATGCACATGGCAGTCATTGAAATTGCAAGAAATCTGCTCAATTTTGAAGATGCACATGGCCAGGAATTTGATCCCTATACTCCCTATCCTGTAATTTATCTAATGAAAGAGTGGTATGACGAGCAGACCAAGCAGGTTGAAAAACGAGACGAGACATCAGATAAAGGCGGTACCATGCGCCTTGGTGCATACCCCTGCAAACTTGTTCCAGATACCTTTGCCATGGCAGCATATAAGCAGGAAGAGATCTCAGAGCGCCACAGGCATCGCTTTGAATTCAACAATGAATATAAAGATAAACTCATAGAAGCAGGTCTTATTATAAGCGGTACTTCACCGGATCATGAACTTGTTGAAATTATAGAGCTTAAAGATCATCCATGGTATCTTGGCTGCCAGTTTCATCCAGAGTTTAAATCCAAGCCCGGAGACCCACATCCTCTGTTCAAGGATTTTATAAAAGCATCATTGAAAAATTCAGGGAAATAACTCTATTTTTTTGATTCATGGTTGGTAATTAAAATACCGGAAAAAATAAATACCATGCTGTAAAAATGGAGTATACCAATACTCTCGTGTAAAAAAAAATATCCTGCTAAACCGCTGAAGAGAGGAAGGGTGTAATATATCATACCTGCCTTTGCAGGGCCAACCATGATAATGGCGTTGGTCCATAAAATAAAGGCAAAAAGTGATGCAAATATACCAACATACAAAATTGCAGGAATGGTTGTCTGATTTAAAGAAAAATCATGCACCACTGCCTGTTCCCATAAAAAAAATGGAAA
>CAZYDL010000160.1:5900-7885 GCA_964646305.1 uncultured Desulfobacula sp.
GCAGCTGCCAACATCCAGACATCGCCAATATTAAAACTGATATTTAAAAGTGTTGAGATATTCCCCTTTGTGATAAGGAATATAACTCCGATCAATACCAGGACAATACCAATTACTTTTTTAATGGTTAATAATTCCCCATACAGGATTCTTGAAAAAAGGATAATAAATATGGGAAAGGTTATGGCAATCAGCGAAAGATTCATGGCCGTTGTTGTATGGCCGGCAATATAAATAAGAGTGTTAAATGTGGTTATGCCCAGCAATGATGTGATTGAAAAATATGCACAATGCTTTTTGATTATTGGCCATTCATGTATCAGGTTTTTAAGGGCAAAGGGAGTAAAGACAATTATGGCTACAAACCATCTGAAAAAAGCAAGGGTTACAGGTGGAATGCTGTCACTTAAACCTCTGGCAACAATGAAATTTCCTGACCACAGAGCAGTGGCACCAAATGCAAAGGCATAGCCCATTAAGGTGGATTGAGTCTTGTACTTAGCCGGCATATAAAAGCTTATTCACCTTCAAATTCAGTGATGGAATAAACGCTGCAGCCTTGAATCTGGCTTCGTCCTTTTAAATCGGGAAGTTCTACAATAAAGGCACATTCAATAATATCAGCTCCAATCTTTTTTACAAGCTTTACAGTTGCACCTATGGTACCACCGGTGGCAATCAAGTCATCAACAATGATCACCTTTTCATTCTTTTGCATTGCATCTTCATGTATTTCAAGAGTATCAGTACCATATTCCAGGCTATAGGTCTCCTGGATGGTTTTAAAGGGAAGTTTGCCTTTTTTCCTGACAGGTACAAACCCGATTCCAAGTTTATAGGCAAGAACAGCTCCAAAAACAAAGCCCCTTGCATCAATGCCAACAATCTTGTCAATATCTTTATCTTTATAACGTTCATACAAAATATCGCAGGATTCTCTAAAAGCCTCAGGGTTCTGCATCAGTGTTGTCAAATCCCGAAAAATCACACCTTTGATTGGCCAGTCAGAAATACTTCTGATTGTCTCTTTTAACTTTATTATATTTTCCTTTGGCATTGTTTTTTTCCTTTTGTATGCTCTATATTTCCATTTAATTGAGGTAAACAGATAACCTGAAGGTACAACCTGGTTTACATGTTGCTATCCTGCTTGCAACTCTTTTATTGCAGTTACTAAAAGTTTTTTCACATTATCAGCATTTTTATTAAAAACCTCAAGGATTTCATCCCAGGTAACAGGTTCTTCATCCTCTTTCCAG
This sequence comes from uncultured Desulfobacula sp., assembly GCA_964646305.1. GTDB lineage: Bacteria > Desulfobacterota > Desulfobacteria > Desulfobacterales > Desulfobacteraceae > Desulfobacula. Next base: position 7,160 of record CAZYDL010000160.1, read on the forward strand.
GAATCGTAATCCGTTGACATGGCAACAGCAGCATAGGGGATACCGGCTTCATTGGCAAGCATTGCTTCAGGGGCAGTTGACATGTTAATTACATCTGCTCCAAGAATCCTGAACATTTTTGATTCCGCAGCAGTGGAAAACCTTGGACCTTCAATGGTGACAACACAACCTTTGTCATGAACTTTTAAATCAAGATACTTTGCTGCTTCATGGAGTTTTGTTCTTAAAACATTATCAAAAGGGTGAGCCATATCTGTATGAACAGCACCATTTTCAAAGGAATCCACAAAGGTGGTTTTTCTAAAACGTGTAAAATCAATGAATTGATCTAAGATTACAAGATGACCTCTGTCAATGTCCTCTCTTAAACTGCCGCAGGCCGTGGTGGCAATGATATGCGTAACACCAGCTTTCTGCAATGCTTTAATGTTTGCCCTATTGTTTACATGGGTGGGACTGTATTGATGTCTGGTGCCATGCCTTGATAAAATAATGGTTTCAACATTGTTAATTTTTCCTGATAATAATGAAGACGAAGGTTGTCCATATTCTGTATCAATATCAAGAATATCATGATCTTTAAAAAATTTGGGATCATCCAGTCCAGAACCGCCGATTATACCTATTTTCAATCTCATATCCTCCCTGTGTCAACAATGAATAGTATATTTATATTTTATCTTCTATTTTATCTTCTTATCTCAAACGAGCTAATTCTTTCTTTAA
>CAZYDL010000161.1:0-7870 GCA_964646305.1 uncultured Desulfobacula sp.
GGTATAAGATAATTTATAGTTTTGAATTAATGAAACCTTTCTTTATTGAAAATTAAAAAAAATGGGAATTCATAACCAATAAAAAGGGATATATAATATGAAAGAAGTAGTAATCGTATCAGGCTGTAGAACAGCAATCGGAGCATTTGGCGGCACACTAAAAGATTTAAACGGAGCAACAATTGCCAGTGTTACCATGAAAGAGGCAATCAAGAGAGCTGGAATTGACCCGGGGATGATTGATGATATAAGGTATGGCTGCTGTGTGGAACACCACGATACATTGAATACCACCAGGGTTGCAGCACTCATGGCAGGTATTCCTGATTCTGTTCCTGCTGTCACAGTAAACAGGGTCTGTATCTCGGGTATGGAAGCTGCCATTTCAGGGATGGCCATGATCCAGGCAGGCATGGCAGATATTATTCTTGCAGGAGGAGTGGAACATATGTCAGGAGTTCCCTATACCGTACCAAAGGCAAGATGGGGATGCCGTCTCCAGGATCAGCAGTTTGTGGATGCCATGATCCATGCCCTTCACTGCGGTTCCCATCTGCTGCCCTTTGATGAATCAACTCCTGTTGATGTTAACAAAGCTCCTGCAAAATATTTTCTAGGCAAACCATATATCATGGGACATACAGCAGAATTTGTTGCACAGCACCTTGATATTTCAAGGCAGGAGATGGATGAAGTTGCCCTAAGAAGTCATAATAATGCTGAACGTGCTAATGATGACGGCTCTTTTAAAGAAGAAATTGTTCCCATTGAAGTACCACAGCGCAGAAAAGACCCTCTTATCTTTGACAGGGATGAACATTTCAGACCGGGAATTACCATGGAAAAGCTTCAAAACCTTCCATCTGCCTTTATTCCCAAAACAGGAAAGGTCACAGCAGGAAATGCAAGCGGCATTAATGACGGTTCAACCGGCATGATAATCATGTCAGCTGAAAAAGCAAAAGAGCTTGGACTCAATCCGATTGCAAGGATAAAAGCGACCGGCATGGGTGCATGTCATCCTACTCTCATGGGTATTTCACCTGTCCCGGCTGTTAAAAGTCTTCTGGCTAAAAGCGGCCTTGCAATAAATGACTTTAATCTTATTGAAGTCAATGAAGCTTTTGCTGCACAATACATTGGGTGTGAAAAGGAGCTGGGTTTAAATCGGGAAATTACAAATGTTAATGGTTCTGGTATTGGTCTTGGACATCCTGTTGGGTCAACCGGTGCCAGAATTATGGTCACCCTGATCCATGCCATGAAAAAAAGGGGAGATACTCTTGGGCTTGCAACTCTCTGCGGCGGCGGCGGTGTTGCCATGGCATGTGCCATCGAGATGATGTAATATTTTAGTTGTCAGTTATCAGTTGTCAGTTACTGACAACTGATAACTTTAATCCCTAACCATGTTGATAAGATTTTGTAAAATCAATTCATAACCTTGGTTCTTCTCGTTAACCATAATGACATAGGGATAAAGCCTGTTGTCACCCCCAAGAATATATCCAGCTCGTGTTCTGACATCCAAAAGTGTTCCGGTTTTATAATAATCATTATTATTGCGTTTTAATAAAGAGTGGTAGGGCATGAATTTTAAAAGGATTGTTAACATCTGTGAAGGAGAGATTAAATTTTTTCTTGAAAGACCTGATCCCTCATGAATTTTAATATTTTCCAGATCTAAATTTTGCCTTGAAAAAAGTTTAAGTGCTTTAACTCCTTTTTCAAGTGTTGCAGGCGTTCCAAATATTTTTGCCCCCATGACCAGCATAAGTTGATTGGCTATAAAATTATTGGAAAATTTTAAAAGTTTTTGTACAAGATCTATTGTTTTAAATTCAGATTGAAATGAGAAAGCCTTTCCCCCTCTTGTATCAAACCTGCCTGTTAAAACAGAACCTGTGATTTTAATATTGTGCTGCCCAAAAAAATATTTAATCAGCAATCCAGGATATAAAAAGCTTTGCTGCCTTGAAAGAATAATTCTGCCCTGTTTTAAGCCGGTGTTTTTAATATCATTATAAAATATGGGAAGTAGAGGGGTCTGGGGCTCTCCGCTGATAAATCTCTTTTTTTTACTATCAAATTTAAAAGTTATGGTATTAAAATTAGCACATAAAGCTCCCACCATGGCATCATAGGGGTTTAAGGAATCCCCTTTGCCGGGAATTTTGATATTGCTTGAAAAAAAGGTTTGATCAAGAATGATATTATTAATCTGTTTTATCTCTGTCTTGAAAATGATTTCGCGGCACATTTGTTCAATCATTTCGGAAATAAAGAGAGGATCTCCAAAACCTTTGATATAAAGATTTTTTGATTGTCTATCAAAATAATAATCCGTTGAAAAATGATGATTTTCCCCAAGGATATGGATGGCTGCAAGGCTGGTCAGTATTTTTAAAATCGAAGCCGGAACAAACAGTTTTTCTCTGTTTTTGGCATGGAGGATTTCTCCTTTATCATTGGCAAGCACAACACCAGTATTGTGACTATACTGAATTTTTTTGCCATTGTTATTGTCTGCATAAACTACAGTACAAAGGCTCAGGTGAGCTGCAAAGATAATCAGAAAAAACAGAGAAAGTATAAGTTTTTTTTTATCACTCATTATCACAATAAAAAGCTTTATATCCAAGATATGTCATATATACATCAGCCTTGCTTGAAACCTCAAAGGGTGAATGCATGGAAAGAAGTGCAGGTCCGCAGTCAAGAACATCCATTCCATATCTTGCAATGAATTTGGCAATGGTTCCACCGCCTCCCTCATCAATTTTTCCAAGCTCTCCTGTCTGCCAGACAACTTTGTTTTTATTAAATATCTGCCTTATCCTGCCCACAAATTCTGCACTGGCATCACTTGATCCTGATTTTCCTGCCACCCCGGTAAATTTTGTCATGCAGAGCCCAAACCCAAGTTTTGCAGCATTCATTTTTTCATGGACATCCTTATAGTCTGGATCCATGGCAGCATTAACATCTGCAGAGAGACAGGAAGAGTTGATCAGGGCTTTTCTAAGAGTTCGGCTGTCACTGTCCCGGCCTTCAAGAAAGAGTAAATCTGAAATAAAATCCTCAAGAAAATTAGATTTGGCTCCACTGCTTCCTTCACTTCCTATCTCTTCCTTGTCAAAGAACATGGCAATGGCAGTTTTAGCACCTGGTTTAATATCTGCGGTTTTTATATCCAAAAGGGCTTTAAGACTTGTATAGGCACATATCCTGTCATCCTGACCATAGGAGCCTATCATGGATCTGTCAAATCCAATATCCCTTGCCTTTTGTGCCGGCACAGCTTCTATTTCTGCACTGATAAAATCCTCTTCTTTGATACCATATTTTTCATATAAAAGATTTAATACACCAAGTTTAAATCTCTCTTTTTCTTCATCACTGCCCAGGGGAATACTGCCTGCAAGAAGGTTGAGTTTTTCTCCCTCAAAGACCTGGGATATTTTTTTATCTCCCTGGCTTTTACCTGCAAGGTGGGGTAGAAGGTCGGTAACTGTAAAGACAGGGTCGTCAGGGTGTTCGCCAATGCTGATATCAATGGTTTTATTCTTGTTTGTTATGATTATGCCATGTAAAGCCAGGGGAACAGCCAGCCAGTGATATTTTCTAATACCCCCATAATAGTGGGTTTTCATAAATCCCATGCTTAAATCTTCATATATGGGGTTCTGCTTTAAATCAAGCCTGGGTGAATCAATGTGGGAAGCTATGATACTGGCTCCTGAAATAAGATCTGTTTTTCCCATGACAGCCATGGCAACACACCTGTCCTGGAAAATTTTATATACTTTTTTGCAGGGTTTTTGTTTTTTTGTCAACAGGGTATCTATATTAAGAAAACCATTATTTTCTGCCATCTGAACAATCTGTTTTGCTGCTTCCCGCTCAGTCTTGGACTTATTTAAAAAATTCTTATAGTTTTCACTTAATTTAAAGGCTTTGGTTTTTTGTTGTTTGGTAAGCTGATCAAACACCAGGGTATCTTTTTTAAAAACACTCTTTTTTAGTTTTTTTATTTCGGCCTTGTTCATTGTAGAATATCCTTTTTTTTATAAGTACCTAATTGAAAAATTATATTTGAATGGCTCGTAGAGGAGCGCATGCTCACAAATCTGCCCATTAAAAATTAAATAGTTCAAAAAATTCATAGATGGTTTTTTTAATTTTATATTGCATATCAAGAGTTTCCCACTTGTCTGGAAAGGCAATGGGGCTGAACTCAAGTCTCACTTCATAGGAATAATTATCCCCATCTTTATTATAAATATTTTTCAGGATATTAACAGGAGTAATAATAACACCTTCATAGCTTATTATTGTGTCCAAATCCTTAGTTTTGATGGATCGAAGACCATTTTTTACCAAAATTGTCTTTAGGGCATCATCTCTAATTGTTTTATCATTTATAACTCCATTTCTTGCTGGATGGGCAGAAATTACTCCAGTCATGGTAATTTGAGAAAATTTTTCCGCCCTGAATTCATTTTTTGCCGGAATCATCAATAAAGCAGCATCAACTATTTTGTTTTTTGAAGATTTAACATCATACCTTATATAAAAGGTTTTAATGCCTTCATATGCACATGCCACAGGGGTCATAGGGATAAATGCCATCAAGACAATTATGGAAGTTATGGGAAAAATGTATAATAAAATTTTTTGATACATTTTCGGCATGTTTTTTGTATAATTCATTAAATATGTGCTGTTGTTAGATCAATTGCATTGTTGTTAGATTAAAGTTAATAATAAATTCAGACGATTCTTATCATTAACATGAAAGAGTGTCTTGAATCAATGTTAAAAGGTTTTATCACCTGTGTATTGTTTGACATAATAGTTAAAGCGGGGAAAATTAAGATGAAAAGATTAAGTATTGTTTTATCAGGAATTTTTGTTCTAGTTATGTTTTTATCAGGATGCAGCAGCAATGTTGTCAGACCAGCTTCTACCGCTGGTGGTCCTGGTAAGGTATTAGGCCCTCCAGGTGGAGAGGTTGATGACCATAAGGTCGTAACTTTTTTTGTGATTGGCAAAGGTCTTGAACCTGAAAATGCGCTTTCCAAAGGTGAAGCAGTTCTCATGGCTGAAAGAGCAGCTGTGGCAGATGCTTACAGACAGCTTGTGGAAAAAGTCCGCGGTGTCTATGTGGATGCTTTTATGCGGGCAGGGCGTGGTACAGTTGATTATGACACAATTCAGATTCATACTCAATCATGGCTCAGGGGCACTGAAATCATGGAAATTACAGAAGGCGATTATGGAATTACAAATGTTCGTATGCGTCTTCGAATTAATTTTGCAAAAGATGGTATGGTCTGGTGGCCGGTTGGAATTGGAAGAGATGTGAAACCCACTTTCTCTTCAAGTAATCCTCTGACCAGCATACTATAATCCGTAATTACTAACAATCTATATATTGGAGGTTGTCATGGGCTCTTTTGCGATTACAAATAAACTAAAAGCCATCATCCCATTTGTTTTATTTATATTATTTATTTTCACTCCTTCATTGGTCCTGTGTGCAGGGTTTCAGGAAGAAAAACTATTTGACGGGGATTTTTACTCTTCAGAGGAGTTAAGAGAAAAAATTGAAATTCATAATAGTGAAATAGAGATTCTTGCAAATCAAATCAAAAGCCTTGAAACAGAAATTGACTGGATGGTTTTAAAAATAAATCAAATCCAGGATTCCGGCAGAAAAGCAGGCTCAGATTTAAAAAAATCAATAACTACTAAAGAGAAAAAGGTCAGTCATCTTTCTAAGACAAAAGACCGACTTGAATCCCTTGTACTACATTATTCAGCTCTGCTTGAACCGGATAAAAAACAAGATATTTCCCGGGCACAAAAAGCAAAAATTGAGATAAAAAATATAATTCCCGGGAAAATTATTCCCAAGTCAAAACCTGATACTAAAGTAAATTCCGGAGTTAAACTTGAACCAGTTTTTTCCAGAACTAAACAAAATCAGATTGTCACCCAGGCCATTAGCAAAAGTGAATTGCAGACTGCGATTCAAAGAGCTGGATTAAATGACTGGGTGGAGATCAATGGGGATCAAACCTGTCTTAGAATTGAAACAACATTGCCAATTCTTTTTCCCACAGGTAGTGCAAAAGTTGCAAATGAGTATAAATCTTTTTTCCAGAAACTTGCCCAGTTTTTAAAACCATATGATGTGAAGGTCCTTGTAAATGGCTATGCAGATACTGTTCCAATTCATAATGATAAATATCCTTCCAACTTTGAACTCGGTGCAACAAGGGCTGCCAATATAGTTCATCAACTCGTAGATAATGGTTTAAAACCATCAATATTTCAAATAGAATCCACAGGCAAATACAGATTTGCAGCAAAGGGCATGTCAAGCCAAAAAACCCTTGAAAGAAGAGCAGAGGTTACCATAATTTTTGCAGGATAAATGACAAAGTTATTTATTTTTATCAGTTTTAAATTATATTAAAAAAAAATTTACAACACGCTATTCAATTTGTGGATAGCGTGTTTCTTTTTTTATGTAGAAAGCTTATATTTTTCTTGATTTTCCAACGATTATTAAATATAAGTTCAAATCATGAACACATCCTTTGACAAAGAGATACATCTTAGTCTGCTTAATCTCCTTCAAGAAGAGCCAGAATTGACTCAACGTGAAATGAATCAGAAAATGGGAGTAAGCCTTGGTAAGATTAATTATTGTATTTCTGCCCTTACAAACAAGGGCATGATCAAAGTTGAAAGATTTAAAAAAGCAGAAAATAAATCAGCTTATATTTACCGTCTGACCCCAAAGGGGCTTGAAGAACTCGCAAATTTGACAATTTCTTTTTTAAAAATCAAAATTCACGAATTCGATAAGATAAAAAAAGAGATTAAAACGCTTTCAAGCAGGATTGATATAATTGATCCAGCTTTGAAAGCAGATTTGAAAAATATTAGCTGATAGTTATTAAAATATTGATTTATCAATTGGTTACAGCAAGCAGGTAATGTAACCGACAATGCGGAGCTATATTTAATCAAAGATAATCAGACCTTTGAAATTTTTATTTCCATTGACATCCTAAATTGATAGCATATACTAATATCATAACGACTGCATTAAATGACTTAAATATAGGAGGAGGCTATGAAAGCAATCACAATAAGAGGTGTTGAACCTGTTGTTGCTGAAGAGCTCAAATTAACGGCGGCAAAGCAGAATAAAAGCCTGAATCAGCTTGTTCTTGAATTCATAAAAAAAAATCTTGGAATGGAAAAAGAAAAACAATATTCGCGAGACTATGATGACCTTGATCATCTTTTCGGCAGCTGGGATGAGGAGGAGTTTAACGCCATTCAAAATAAGATCAACCGGGAAAGGCAAATTGATCAGGATCTCTGGATATGAAAAAAGTAATGATTGATACCAATATATATTCCCTGGCTATGAGAGGAGATGAACATGTCACCGTTATTTTGAAAAGGATTGATCAAATAGGAATATCTGCAATAAGTATTGGTGAACTTTTTTCAGGCTTTAAAGGCGGTAATTTTGAAGAAAAAAATAAAATAGAGCTTAATGTTTTTTTAGATTCACCAAGAGTGATTGTTTTTCCAATTGATGTGGAAACCGCTGATTTTTATGCTTCAATATTGAATAATTTAAAAAGCAAAGGTACCCCGATACCGACAAACGACATTTGGATTGCTGCTGTAGCTTTTCAAAATGGATTTAAACTCTTTTCCAAAGATAAACATTTTAATGTTATCCCTGGATTAATACAATTGTAATTTGCTTTTTTTCAACATTATCTGTTTGATTTTGGTGATCAATGGATTTTTCAGATTAATAAAACCCGTCATAAAG
>CAZYDL010000162.1:0-7868 GCA_964646305.1 uncultured Desulfobacula sp.
CGGTTCCCTTTATCCCAGGTTTATATAAACCCAATGCATCCATGCTTCCTTTTAAAGTAAAAGATGGATCATAAATTCGTTTGATATATTTTTTGGGAATGCCGCATCCATTATCTTCTATCTCAAAACAGATATTTGCCTCAGTGCAATAGGTACGAATAATAATTTTTGGATGTTCAACAAGGCTTAAAGCATGTATGGAATTTTGTAAAAAGTTTATCAAAGCGTGCTCAACCATTTCAGAATCTGCAAACAAGGAGGGAACATCTGATTTGTGCTCTGTTATGACTTCAATCCCCTTTAGATCGTTTTTAATCAGATTTACTGCAAAGTCAATTTTGTCACCTATTGTAAAAAATTCATATCTGGGCTCCTGGGATTTTGCAAAGATAACAAGGTTTTTTGTTAAATTTCTTCCACGTTTTGTCTGACCAAAGATTAATTCCAGGGTTTTTCTAATTTTACTGTCCTTGCAATTTATCAATAAGAGCTCAGTATTGCCCATGATAATACCAAGAACATTATTAAAATCATGGGCCATTTTACCTGCAACCTGACCTATCAGTGATAATCTTTTTTGCTCCTCAATGATTTTTTGAGCTTCAATTTTTGCTTCCTGGGCCTGCTGACGCTCATGAATCTCCTTTTTCAAAGATATCAACAGCCTGTTCTCTTTTTCATGGGACTGGGTAAGGCCCTTTATAAGCACAGATACGGAAATAGCTGCCAAAGCATTTAAAAACAGAAAATTAACAGCTGCAACATACATGAATTTTGAAGAGTTGAAAAATGGGAAAGACTGCCCCCAAATGTTATTGATCATTAAATAACAAATAATAAACATGGTAATTGCATTGGTTATAACTGCCATAACAGCAGCCTTGGAACCCATTAACATGGCTGCAATTATTGAAAAACAAAACAGCCATGCAGGACCTCCGCTTAAAGGACCAACTAAAATAATTATATATAAACCAACACCATAGATACTTAGAACAGAAATTGCTGCACGGGCTGTATAACTGATACGTCGAGAAAGTAAAAGTAATATTCCCACTACCCACATACTGGAATCAAAAAAAAGTAATTTCCAGAGTTTTTCTTCAATGGCCATTGGAATGACAGCGATAACAACAAAAGTTCCAAATAATACACCTGAAAAAATTAGTGAAAAAAGGATTTGAGCACGCCAGTATGCAAGGCTGCTGATCTCATGAGTGCCTTGTGGAATCATCCTTTCAAGCAGAACAGAATGTATTTTTTTAATTCTTTCCATGGTATTTTATATATTGTTTAGAGAGGTTTAACAACCTGTCTTATTTTGCCTGATTGTATTGCTTCAAAGAATTCATCACCAAGTTTTCTATTTTTTTTAACAACAATTTCCCAATACTCCATGCGTTCTTTGTCTTTGCCCTTAAAAGTCATAAAATCTTTTCTGTCAGGTATTTTTCCAAAGGGAAGACTTTGAACAAAATTGTCTGAAGGAGCAATAAGCACGACATTTTTCATATTATCATTGTCAGGCCTGCGGTTTAGCTTTTTATCAAACCAGCCTGGAGTTATTGTTTTATAAAAATGGGGATATAAGACAAGGCTGTCATTATCTGGTAAAAAAGGTATATCAAGGTGATAATCAATAACACCGCCATCCCGAAACATACCCGGCACACCATTAATATCAGACACACCCTCCATGACAATGGGCACTGATCCGGAAGATAAAAGAGCCTTTTTAAAATTTGATTGTGTCAATCCATATATATTCATGGGAAATTGATTCATATGGGCAAAGGGAGGTAAAGCATTTATGTTACAAAAAAGTGCTCTTTCAAAAAAATATCCAAGAGTATTACGACTGAACAGGTTCATTCCAGCGGCAAGCCCAAGTCCAAGCCATATTAGTAAAGTGGCCTCTTTTTTAAGAAAGCCTTTGCATTTACTGGACAAAAAGCTGAACCTTAAAAAAGGATGGTTGATGATATCATGGATATCATTATCATCAATAAATGAATCTATAATTTTTTTTGCTTCAAACAAAATATCTTTTTTAGAAGGTTTGATATCATAATGCTGTTCAATATATTTTCTTTCAAGTATTTCAATGGCTTTAAGGGAATCTTTCTGGCAAAAGGCAGCCATTCGAAAAGCACCGATTGATGTTCCAATAAGATAAAGAGGGTCTTTTCTGTCTTTAAACAGAGAAACTAAAACCCTGTCAATACCGGTTAAAACAAGGAATTTTGCAGAGCCTGAAGCACCTGCAAGAACTTTTACGCGCGATAGATCAAGGCCTTCATCCTGGATAATTTTAATGGCATTACAGCCGGCCAGTATTGATATATTGTCATACATAATGCTTATAGATACCGATTATTTGCCTATTTTTTTTATTCACCATGATTCCATCTTCTTATATTCAAACCTGTTAAAATACCATGCCCTTCAAAAAAAACCAATATATAAAGAATATTTCAAATCTGCTGCACCTGCCAAAAAAAGAAAGAGTGTGCTGCCAGAGCATTATTAACCTTTGACAATCAACTCCAAATGCAAAGAGCGTTAAAATACAACAATTGTCAAGACAAACCATACCCCTGAAAGTTGTCAGCTTTATAATGTATATGATCTGCTGAAAAGATAAGGTTAATACTGTAAATTGAACATTTGCAAAATAGATTGACTGTATGCTTTTTGCTGGTGTATCTTAAATATTTACAGTTTAATATGAGCAAAAAGGATATTTATGAAGATATACAATAGGTTGGTTTTTGTATCTATAACTATGGTTATTTTTATTATGTCAGTCAATATTGGTCACAGCGACGAGTTGATAGGTAAAGTTGTGAAAACCATTGGAAAACAAGTTGAAATTGAACTTGAAGGAGAGTTGATTCCGCAGATTGGTGATGAAGTTATCATAGGCTTTAATATGCCATCAGTTGGCTTTGTTTCTCTCCAGGGCAAGTGGAGTGTTTCAGCTATAAATTCAGACACTGTAACAGCAGATCCTGATGGAGATACAAGACAGCCCCAGAAAGGTCAAATTATTAAAATTACAAGTCCAAACCCTCTATCCAGAAAATCTATGGAGCAAGAGGCTGAAAATCTTTATGAGAAAGCTCAAAATTATTTTTATGGTCGCAAAGGACTGAGTAAAGATTATGCAAAGGCTTTGGAGCTTTACCGTCAAGCAGTAGAGCAAGGTTCGCCCGATGCTATGAACAGTATTGGCTATATGTATGGCACTGGTAAAGGGGTTACTAAAAATAACACTAAAGCTGTAGAGTGGTTTCGTAAGGCTGCTGAACAAAATCATACTAAATCTCAAAGAAACCTTGGTATCATGTATAAAAATGGCTGGGGTGTTGCTAAAAATAATAAGATTGCTTTTGAGTGGTATCTAAAAGCAGCTAAACAGGGAGATGCCAAAGCACAAAAAAGCCTTGGTATCATGTACGCAAATGGTAAAGGTATTGCTCTGGACAATAAAGCTGCTGTTCAGTGGTATATTAAAGCTGCTAAACAGGGAGATGCAGTTGCACAAAGCAATCTTGGTGATATGTATTTTAAAGGTACAGGGACTGCCCGGGATTATCAAAAAGCAGCACAATGGTTTCGAAAGTCAGCAGGCCAAGGGCATGCGATTGCACAATACAATCTTGGGGTTATATATGATCAGGGCAGAGGTGTTCCAGAAAATGATGCCAAGGCAATTATCTGGTACCGTAAAGCTGCCGAGAATGGTTATTCAAATGCCAAAAAAGCTTTGACTCGTATGGGGCAGTGATGTACTGATAAACTATCAAACATGTGTTACTTTTTTTTCATATAGAAAGGGCCAACATTTAGCTGCCAACTACTGTCATTACAGCGTAGACATTGATAAGACCATCTTCCTTTTATCGTCATCTGCTGGGTATTCAAAATACCATTATATTTATATACATACGTCGCTCTTGGCAACGTACAATGGAGGAAAATTTTATTTCCATTTAACGTACCAAGGAGTTTGTATTTGCGGTCTTCTCCAGAATTCATGTAAAATCCCTTAAAATTACCATTATGATCAACAGATTGAATTTTAATGTAACGATTATTTTTACGGTCTTTCTTCATAGGTAAATTCGCACGGCTATGCTCGATAGTGTTAACTTTCCAAGCCCCTACGAGAGGATGGGCAGAACTTTTTTTCTTCTTTTCTGGTTTTTTATAAAACTTAAGTGTGACTTTTATGTCAGGCTTGGCAAATTTTTCATCGTACTGCAGGGCCTGAGAATAAATAGTACCCCATTTGTCTTTATTCTTAACAGCTTCACCCTTTTCTGAATTTGGCACAAACCAGGCAGCCTTCATTGCTGATTCAGCATTATCTTTAGACATTGTAAGTACTTTTGGCACAACAGTATAATAGACCCAGGCCTTTACCTCTCCTCCAGGTTCAATGGGTTCTCCTTCGGCAGGCTGTTGTATTTGAATTTTTCCGACCTGTTCCCTTGTCTCTGCTTGATCTCCCCATTCAGGATCGGGGTTTAAGCTCAACCCCATCTCTTCAAGGACATCTCGAGCTTCAGAGAGCTTAAGGGTTGTTATGGCTGGAGTTACAGGCTTTTGATACTCAGGATAAAAAATTACCGTGACAGTGTCATAGCCTTTGCCCGGTGTATATGCCTCAGGCTTTTGCTCTTTGGCAAGAAGACTCAACTCCTCTTTTGGCGGGGGATCACACCCCTCAGGTGCCATTGAAAAACCAGCTGTTCTTAGTTTTTTCAATGCCTTGTCTGCGGTCATTCCGACTACATCAGGAATTTCTATGTCGCTATAAAGGACAAGAACAACGGGTTCATCCTGATAGTGTGGTTGACCACCTGCTGGAAGTGTCATCTGAACATGTCCGACAAGTTTTTTGGAAGGGGCTGGATCTCCTCCCTTTGGGGAGCCTAAGATAAAACCGGCATTTTTGAGGATGTTAAAAGCACGTTTAAGCGATTTGTTTTTAACATCTGGAACCGGCTTTTTAGCTTTAAAGGCAGTTTGTTCTTCAGGTTTTGTTTTGTCGGGAGTTAATTGCCAGTCATTCTTTTTTGTTACCTTTTGAATTTCTTGATCAAGCTTGTTTGTGAATTTTTTGTCAGCCTGTCTTATTTTTTCGGCATTTTGGTAAAGAACACTAGGCCTCAGTTCGATATACCCTCCTAACAAGGTATCAGGTGTCAACTTACTTTCATCATATCCATTTGGATAGACAGTATTTAAGTTCTTTTCAATCTCTCTATCTATTCTAAGCCGTTCGTTGTTTATTTTTGTCTCTCCATCTGCAATTTTGTTGGAAGTATAATCTCCTGCTTTTGTAACTTCCGGGGCAACGACTTCATTGTAAGCAAATGCACCGGCAAAGGCTCCAAGAAAACCACCAATCACAGTTCCAGGGCCGGGGGCAATTATGGAGCCTAAGGCAGCGCCTGCTTTCCCACCAGCAGCCGCAGAGTAACCTGAGCCTGCAGAATTCAGCAAACCCTCAGCGACGGATTCAATATCTCCTTCAACAGCCGAAGCAAGCACCTGCGGCCCGGTTACTGCTACCTCAAAGACCTTTCCCCCGATTTTGTCTGATACCCATTTAGCGTTAGGAGAATTTTTAAGAGTTTTTCTTATTACTTTATTCACCTTTTCTACAAGATTTTCTACAAGATCTACGTTGTTCTCTCTTGCCACCTGAAGCATAGTATTAGCAGAGCTATAAAAAGCGTTTGTACTGGGACCTAAAGCTAAAGTATCCAAAACTCCTTGGTCACTTGATTTTTTCTGGCTTTCTTTTTTTAGTTGATTATCAGAGTCTTGATTTCCCCGGGCAGTCATGGAACGAAGAAGAATCTGAGTTTTAATACTTTCAGCAAATTTGGATGGAGACTGAGCCATGGAGGAATTTACAAAGAGAATGCAAAGCAAGAACCCAGCAACAAATATGACAGAGGCGCGTTGTAGATTATTCATTTTACACCTCCTTCACTATTGTTGCTTTGAAGATAGCTGATCTGTTCATAAAAATATTGATAATCTACTAAGTCAATCCGTTTTACCTGAAGTTTGCTGTTGGTTTCTTTAAAAGAGATTGTAAGACTGCCGTTTGTTGGTTGAGTTGGTGAGAGTAAAACAAGGCCTCCTTTAGAATTTGTCAATACTGCGCCAACCCTCAAGGTGGCAAACCATTTAGGAGAGATCTCTTTAAGGCGTTTGGCTGTATGTTCCAAGGTACCATCGGCTGCATCCAAGATCTTATCTATATTGCCATTACTTGCAATGTTGATAGCTTCGATTGTGGCCGCTTTGCAACTTTCAAGCTGTCGATTGTTTGTTTTTGCATAGGAAAAACTTATGATGTTTATTAAATGGTCGTTAAGCCTGAGGGCTGCAAGAGAGTAGTTGATTTCATTTAAACTGTCTTGATTTGTTAGTACAGGCAATCTTTTACGCCATGTATCTGACGTGGTTTCATTAAAAACTTTCTCAAATGCCAGTAGGGATAAGGCAACACTGCGGCCAAGCGCTTCCGGTCGATGAATCTTACCTCGCAGCCAAAAAGGTATCACATCAAGGGTATCATTTTCATTGCGAATGAAATCGCCCATGAGCAACTCTGCATCAGCAATTTTGTATATCCCTTCATCCTCTGACCATGCTGTAATAAGAAAAATATCATTATAGGGATTATAGTAACCAATAATAGGAGCTTTTACATTACCGCCTGCATACACTTTTACTGCTGAATTAAAAAAGAGTGCCCAGCCTATTTGAGATTGTGTTTCCTTCCATATTGCAGTGTCAATATGATGTAATTTTTCCATCCCCTGTTCAGTTGACATGGTAATTATTGCTTTTGCATAATCTGTCACAGCAGTTTGTTTAAAATAGGATGCTGAAACCGATAATGATGTCAGAAATTCAATCTCGCTTGTAAAAAATTTTCCAGACAGGTTTTTATTGTTAGATACTGCACTGGATTGCGTGATAAAAAAAGCAATACCTGTCATTATCCCAAATACAAGCATTATAATAATCACAGTTTTTTTTGAAAATACTTTTCCATGGGATTTATTTTTAGAAACCGATATGTGATGGTTCATTTACTATGCCCTTTCAATATGAATACATATACTTTGTTTTTACAAAGAGAGAGATGGTTACAAGCTCTAAAGTTGTGTAGCACAATTTTGTCAGCATAAAATATTTCTCCTTTTTTAATCTTGCTTAGGTTTCCAGACTCTGAGCATTTTGAGATTTTCCAATATACAATAGTCTGTATTGATACCAGTACAAAATAAAATTTACAATTTGAATTTCTACCACGAGGGGCAGGATTAGGCAAATGTACCTGGATAGCAATTTTATCTATGTAAACTCAATCACCTTAAAAATACAATTGAACCCCATTGACAAAAAAGCTTATATTTGAAATAAACTGACATTAAAAACACACTTGATATTAAGGGATTTTAATTTTGACCGGAATAAATGAAATTCTTGTTTTAGTATTGCTCATAGCCTGTATATTGATCTTACCAAGATTGTTTAAGAGGAATCCTGATAAAAAAGTATCCTCTTCACAAAAGATTAAAAACCTCTCTGCAAAATTGCGATTCAAAATTGTTTTAACCCTGGCCTACCCCATGATCATGGCTCTATATTTAAAGCCTTGGGAAGACCATCTTATTTTGTTTATCTCCTATGGAATCGCACCTGTCATCCTTGTCTGGGCAATTATATGGATAATGGCAGGAAAAAAAAAGACACGATAATCATAAAATTTTTAGATTTTTACTCTTAAGGCCTCCTGCTATTTTAAATTCTGTAAAGCTATAATCTTATCG
>CAZYDL010000163.1:0-7851 GCA_964646305.1 uncultured Desulfobacula sp.
GTGTCCAGCCATGCAGAAGAGTGTATGAGCAGAAAGGTCACAAAAAACAACATTTTTCCTGTTTGGATTTTTCAAGTGATGTGCTTGTAAAAATATTAAAACAGATTGAAAAAGTCACTACCTGGAAAATTGAAGGCCGGAAAAAAAGTCCCCATTACGTCTATTATACTGTTAAAGCCTATAAATTACTGCGAGATAATCCCAAGGAGAAAAAACAAGCGCTTGCCTATCTTGATTATGCTTTTGGAAGGCAGTTCACACATTATAATCTTTTATCACAGCGAAAAATGAATCCCCTTGACCATGCATCTGAAACAGGATCAGGGCTTTTTGCAGGGAGGATAAAAGACCCTGCCGCTCCCTATTTCATAACACGAGAAGAACTGTTTGTATCCGATCTTTTAAGAATTGGTTTTGAAGAAGATCAATTCCATGATATTCAACGTGTAACCAGAGCTGTTCCCAAAAAAGGAAAATTCTATCTTAAAAAACAAGCCAAAGCCAGAATCAAAAAAGGAACACCTGTTTATATCATTGACAGAAGGGGACAAGAGCTTGCTAAGGCCTTGCAAACCCTTGAGCAAGAGCTGTCACAAATAAAAAAAATTACAATCCTTCCTGATAAAAACAAAATAGAAGCAGTATTTAATAAAAAAGCTGTAAAATCTAAAAACAGAATACAGGAACTCTTTATTTCAAGGGGCAAATTTAAGCAGCGCTTTAATTCATCAATAACCGGAACATGGATTTCAAGCAGGGGATATTCTTTACGGCCGGCAATAAAAAACTGGTTATGGTTAGACCCTGTTTTATTTCCTGAAGAAGAAAAACAATGTTCACAATATATTAATGGGGCCATAAAAAAGGGGGCAAAAAACTTTGTCTTAAATGCCTTCTGGCAATTATCCTTATTTAAGAACCCGAAACAATTAAATTTATGGGCAGGTCCCTATTTCAATATAACCAATTCAACAACCTTAAATATTTTAAAACAATATGGGTTTTCCGGTGCCATTGTGAGCCCGGAACTGGATAAGGACACATTCTGCTCTTTACCGCAACAAACAAGCTTACCCCTTGGTGTTGTAATTTATGGCAACTGGCCTCTGGGTATATCAAGGGTTATTTCAAATGATCTTAAAACAAATCATGCCTTTACAAGCCCAAAAGGTGAAATCTCCTGGATTTCAAAACAAAATAATAACTATTTTATTTTTCCCAACTGGTATCTTGATTTAACTTCCAATAAAGATTTATTAAAAAAAGCCGGGTTCACACTCTTTGTCAACATGCATGAAAATATTCCTAAAGGGATAAAAATGAAAAACCGTCCAGGCCTATGGAATTGGAATCTCAGGCTTTTATGATAATCTGGATTATTCCAGATCGGAACTCAAAACCTTTATTAATAACAAAATGATATTAATTATATAGACACGAAAGTTGAGAGAAAAATCATGCCTCAAATTATCAGTATTATAACTCATAACTATCAACAATCGGACTAAACCATTAGAGCGAATGTTAAAAAAACTAGTAAAGAAGGAGCTAAACCCGAATAGTGCATTGAAGTATTTAGCAAATGAGGTGGTTCATACATCGAAGTTAAATAATTCTGTTGGTGATAAAATATTGGCATTGTGTATTCCAAAAAATAGTATATTAGCCAAAGAGAAAACTGAGAATAGTATGTTATTAGCAAAAACACCAGACTTAGAAACGTCATCGTTTACTTTTTTTGATCCAGAATATGATGAACTTAAGCAATATGGCCCTTCATTCGCGTGCGACGAAACAGGGTTTTCCAATATAGAAACAGAAAATGACCCTAGCCGTAATTATCAAAGTTCTATTGTAAAAATATTAGCTATGCCAAATAAGTAAGTATATCGATAAAAGCCTAACGAGACGCATTAACTCTGACCCTCTCCTTAATATCATAATAGCATAAATAAAAAGTTGACTCAGTGGTATCACAATGATACTATGAATTATGCCACGAAAGATAAAACAACTTATTAAAGAACTTGAAAAAGCTGGATTTATTAATCGTGGAGGTAAAGGGAGCCACCGAAATTTTGTTCATCCGGAAGTACCAAAGCCTGTTACTATTTCAGGTAAAATTGGAACTGATGCTTTGCACTATCAAGAACGGGATGTTCAAAAAGCAATTGAGGAGTCAAAAAAATGAAAAATTCCGATCGTTATCTAAAAATTGTTGAATGGTCTGAAGAAGACCAATGTTATGTAGGGTCCTGCCCAAATCTGATGTACGGAGGTTGCCATGGCAATAATGAGGCAGAAGTTTACAAAGAGCTATGTGAAATTGTAGAAGAAAATATAGCTTTGTATGAAAAAGATGGCAAAGCTCTTCCCCCTGAAACTACTGGGAAAAAATATTCTGGCAAATTTCTACTTCGTCCTGGAAAAGATTTACACAAATCCCTTGCAATACGTGCTTTACAGGTAGATGAAAGTTTAAATAGTTTTTGTCTAAACGCATTAAAAAAAGCACTCTCCTATACTAACCATTCAAAAGGGTTAACAAAACGCTCGAGTTGACACAAGCATACTGAGCCGATTTGAAATTTTTAGGCTTTAATAAAAATTTTAATTATGCAGAGTGTGTTGGAATATTTAAAAAATTTATACAGCTAATATCCAGTTTCTAACTGCTCCTCCATTGACAAACAAAAACAGCTAATATAATTAAAAACTGGTGATGTAAAAAAAACATGATGGTTTTAATATAAAATCTGATAAGCAGATTGAATTCAGGAAGAGAGATGATTTATAAAGTATTCCCTTTTTTATTGTGGTTTGATGATTACAACAAAGATAAATTAAGCGCTGATATTATAGCTGGCATCACTGTTGCCATGGTTTTAATACCTCAATCCATGGCCTATGCCCAGCTTGCCGGACTTCCAGCATACTTTGGTCTTTATGCTGCATTTTTACCCCCCATGGTGGCATCCTTGTTTGGATCAAGCCGCCAGCTTGCCACAGGTCCTGTTGCAGTGGTTTCACTTATGTCGGCAGCATCGCTTGAACCTCTTGCCACAGCAGGAAGCACCCAGTTTATAGCCTATTCAATTATATTGGCATTAACTGTTGGATGTTTTCAGTTATTTTTGGGTATATTCAAGCTCGGCCTTGTGGTTAATCTTCTTTCCCACCCTGTTGTAAACGGTTTTACAAATGCCGCCGCTATTGTAATAGCATCCTCACAACTTTCTAAATTATTTGGAGTTTATGTTGATAAAGCTCCCTATCACTATCAAACAGTTATTGATGTCGGCAAATCAGCTTTGCATTATACTCACCTGCCCACACTTGGTATGGGGATACTTGCAATTGCCATCATGGTAATTTTAAAACGTGTGAATCCCAGAATCCCCAATGTACTTGTTGCTGTTACCATAACCATTTTAATTTCCAAATTCACAGGATTTCATAATGATAAATTTATTCCCATTGAGAATATAAAAAACCCTGAAATTGTAAAAACAATTACAGAATTTAACTATGATATAGAACTAATCAAAACTTTAAGCGAAAAAAGAACTATTTTAAACAATGACCTTAACAAAAGCAAAGAGAACTCCATTCATTTTACTTCCAACAAACAATTAGCCCTTAAACACAAACTTGAACTTATCCAGGCCAAAATTGACAGAGTAAGCCGGGACGCTAATATCAAGCGTGAAAATTTAAGATTGCTTCATTTTTTTACCACAAAAGATGCTGGGGACACCCCGTTTTTTTATACAGCTTCAACTCTGCCCCGGGACATTCAAACAAATGGACCTAAATGGCGCATAAAAATTGGGAACAAACCTGTCAATGTAAATAACATTAAAATGATTGGTGCAGGTGCAGTTATTGGTGAAATTCCCAAGGGGCTAAAAATAGGCATCCCAAAATGCCCTGATAACACAAACTATATTTCAGTTTTTCTCCAATTAATTCCCTTTGCAGTTATTATATCCCTGCTTGGATTTATGGAAGCCATTGCAATTGCCAAATCAATGGCTGCAAAAACCGGACAAAAACTTGATCCCAATCAGGAATTGATTGGGCAGGGGCTTGCCAATATTATTGGTTCATTTGGTCAAAGTTATGCAGTTTCAGGATCTTTTTCACGTTCTGCGGTCAATCTCCAGGCTAACGCTGTTACCGGAGTCTCTTCAGTTATAACAAGTTTAATGGTGGCTTTAACGCTTTTATTCTTTACTCCACTGCTCTATCATCTGCCCCAGGCAGCCCTTGCTGCTGTAATCATGATGGCAGTAATAGGCCTTGTTAATGTATCAGGTTTTATTCATGCCTGGAAAGCAAAACGTGCTGATGGTATTATCTCTGTAGTATCATTTGTATGCACACTCTATTTTGCTCCGCATCTTGAAGAAGGGATCATGGTTGGTGTGG
Organism: uncultured Desulfobacula sp.; assembly: GCA_964646305.1. Taxonomy (GTDB): domain Bacteria; phylum Desulfobacterota; class Desulfobacteria; order Desulfobacterales; family Desulfobacteraceae; genus Desulfobacula. The sequence goes on from CAZYDL010000163.1 coordinate 4,432, forward strand.
GACTTACCTTTGGACTGTTCATATACCAGCATCTGCGCCCAAGGGTAGCTTTGCTTGCAAAATCCCAGGACAGCAGTTTAAAAGACGCTGTAAAACTTGGATTAAAACAATGCAGACATATTGCTGTTGTACGATTTGATGGTGCTTTAATATTTGCCAATGCCACCTACCTTGAAGATAAAGTTCTTGGTTATATTGCTGAAAATCCAGAATTATTGCATATTTTGATAGCCTCTAAAGGAATCAATGACATTGATGCATCTGGAGAGAATGCAGTCTCCATACTTATTAACACAGTGAGAAGCTCGGGCAGAGAAATATCATTTTGCGGATTAAAAGAAGAAGTGCTGGCTGTAATGGAAAGAACCCATTTAACTGACAAACTTGGAATGGAAAATATCTATCCTGATTCAAGCGTGGCTTTAAAATCAATTTACAAACAGATACATACCAAAGGAGACTGCAAGGATTGTCCCTTAAAAAATTATATGCCCCTTGTCAGCGCAAATACATAATGTAAAAATAGTGTGATATAAATCGCTCTTTTCAGGGTTTAACAATCATTCAATGTCCTTGTGGGCTTTGATGCAAACTGCGGACCGAGCCAATAATTATGATTATGGATTATTTAATTGGATAAAAAAAATAAAAAAAGCAAACTTATTCATATAAGTGATATTTTAAATTCTGCACTTGGCAAATACAGACCTGCCAAAGACACACGTATGACAAAAATATGGGATGTCTGGGATAATTCTGTTGGCAAGCCAATTGCCATGAATGCCAAGCCTCACTCCTTTAAAGATGGACTGCTCAATGTCAATGTATCAAGTTCATCCTGGATTCATCAGCTCAAATTCCTTGAAAAAGAGATGATCTTAAATATTAATAAACAACTTGGTGAGACTGTTGTAAAACAGCTTAGATTTCAAATTGGAAAAATTCACAGTTGATACGCTCTTAGATCCCGGGATAAACATTTCTCAACCTGAAAAAGGGTATAAATTTTCCATTGACCCTTTTATTCTTGCGGCCCATGTTATAACAACTGAAAATGAAAAGATTATTGATATTGGGTGCGGCTGTGGGATTATATCTCTAATTCTTGCTCTTAAATCTCCTGATTTAAAAATAACAGGTATTGAAATTCAAGAGGAGTTATATCTTTGTGCCCAAAAAAATATCAGGGCAAATAAGCTTGAAAACACCATTAATATAATTCATCAGGATATTCAAAATATTAATAGTCATGATCTTAAAGGTAAAGCAGATATTATTGTTTCTAACCCACCCTATAAAAAAAGAGGTTCCGGCAGATTGAATCCTGATTCCCAAAAAGCCATTGCACGCCATGAAATAACACTTGATATTGACATGCTTTTTAAATGTTCCAGCCGGCTGCTTAAAGAAAAAGGTAAATTATATATTATTTTTCCTGCACAAAGATTATCAGACCTGATTTTGACCATGGAACAAAATAGATTCTTTCCTGAATTTATCAGGTTTGTCCACATTAAAAAAAAATCCAGGGCCAAACTCATGATTGTGTGTGCAGTGAAAAACAGCAATCATCCCCATAGTGTTTTATCTCCATTTTACATTTATGAACGTGACAATCAATTTTCCAATGAATATATCTCTTTATTTGACATCCAATGAAACCTTTGACTAAATTCACCTTTTTCCCAATTACCACGAAATATGAAATAACAAGTTAGCAGCCTTGATGCTTTGTTGCATGGCAATCAAGCAGATCCGCCACATGGCTGGTTATTCAAATTTCTATTTCAATCCCAACAGGACAGTGATCTGAACCAAATACATCATTATCAATAAATGCCTGTTTAACAATACCTTTATCAATAAGGTCCTTTGTTACAAAAAAATAATCAATACGCCATCCTGCATTATTCTTCCTTGCACCAAACCTATATGACCACCATGAATATTTGATTGTGTCAGGATAAAAGTGACGGAATGTGTCTACATATCCCTGATCAACCATTGTGTCGAGAACATCTCTTTCAATTCTTAAAAACCCGGATCTTTTAGAATTGGGTCCTGGATTTTTAAGATCTATTTCATTGTGAGCTGTATTAAAATCACCTGTAATAATCAGGCTTTTTCCCTGGTCCTTTAATTTGCCTGCATGGCTTAAAAACCAGTCATAAAATCTAAGCTTATACTCAAGTCTTTCATCGCTCATCTGACCATTGGGAAAATAGATATTAAACAGGATAAAATCATTATAATCCAATTGGATAACTCTTCCTTCATTATCAAACTCAGGCCTTTCAAAGAATGTGGTGACCTGTAAAGGTTTTAATTTTGAAAAGGCTGCAACGCCGCTGTAGCCTTTTTTTATGGTTGAGTATGACCAGAATGATTCATAGGAGTGAAGATTTATCATCCCATGGGTGCGCTGATCTTCCTGTAGTTTTATCTCCTGGAGAAGAAGAATATCAGGATCAATCTTGGAGACAATCTGTGAAAAATCTTTTTTCATTATGGCCCGCAGGCCATTTATATTCCAGGATATGATTTTAAATCTGTTTTTATCAGGCATGCTCTGCTCGCTATTTTTTTTTACCATGAAACTGAGAAGTTCTAATTATTAATTTTTAACCCCTTTAATATTATCCTTGCATCGGCTATGAAGCATTTATCCTTTGTGCAGATAACAGGATTTAAATCCATGGATTCAAGATCATCCTGCAGATCCATGATCAATAAAGAAAAATCAACCAGTAAACGGGTCAGAGCCTTTATGTTTACACCTGGTTTCCCCCTGTATCCAAAAATAATAGCTTTTGCCTTTAAGGAGTTCACCATTGATAAAATATCATTTTCAACAAGGGGTGCCATTCTAATGGCAGTATCATTATAAATCTCAACAGATGTACCGCCTATACCAAAAACAATTACAGGCCCGAACTGAAAATCATTCTTTGCTCCAACTATAAGTTCAACGCCCTGGACCATATGTTCAACAAGAATGGTTTCACACCCGTCAAGTTTCTGAAGCCTTGCCATCTCCTTTTTAAGTTGATCACTGGAAGAAATCCCTGTAACAACTGCCCTGTATTCTGTCTTATGCAATATTTTTTTTGACACAGCCTTTGCAACAACCGGGCAGTTTGCATCATTCATGAATTGATCTGCCTTTTCAAAGGAGTTTGTCAAAATATTAGGTGGGATATCAAAGCCCTGGGATTTCATCAATTCCTTTGCATCCGGCTCCAATACCCAGCCAAGTGATCTGCTCTTGTCAATAATATTTTGTGCATCTTTTTCTAACATGACATATACCTTTTCAACGCTTTTGCCATGAGCACTGCCCCTTCAACAGATGATGCCACTGGAATGTTATTGAGTTCAAACCCTTCTATTATCATTTTATATTTATCTTCATTGGGAACA
>CAZYDL010000164.1:0-7809 GCA_964646305.1 uncultured Desulfobacula sp.
ATATAAACCTTTTTTATACCATTGTTCCATGGAGCTGCCTTTAAGTACCATCAAAGGATAAATTCTTGCAAAGTTTGGGGCAAGTTTTGCTAATTTATGTGTACTTTTAAGCAGAGAACTCTCACTATCATCTGGCAGTCCAACCATAACCTGTACACCAATTTTAAATGAATAATTTTTAAGAAGATCCATTGCTTTTATTGTATCCCCGGCAGTATGGCCTCTTTTTGACTTTAATAGAATATCATCATTCATGGATTGAACACCAAGTTCAATGGCAGATATTTTATAAGCTTTGAGAAGGTCAAGGGTTTGTGGATTAATGGTGTCCGGTCTTGTGGAAAACCTTATGCCATGGATTTTATTTTCAATGATATGGGTATTAACTATTTCAAGCAATTTGATAATGGTTTTATGGGGCAATCCCAGAAAATTACCCCCAAAAAAGGCCAGTTCTACTCTTTTCCGCTTTCCCTTATATTGTAGATATTGCGTTATAATTTCATCAATTTGATCTTTGCCAGGCAGGTTAGGTTTTTGATTTGTAATAATGGACTGGTTGCAGAATGCACATTGGTGAGGGCACCCTGAATGGGGAATAAATATTGGAATCACCAATGGTTTGCATGTTTGATTCATGGATAATTTGTATTCTGTAACAACCTGTCAGGATATTTTTTTATTAAGCATTTTTAAACTTTTTTTTGCAGCATCCTGTTCTGCTGCTTTTTTATTTTTTCCACGACCTGTTACATCAATACCCAAAAGAGTTAAACTAATCTCAAAGGTTTTATCATGATCCGGGCCAATTTCGTCAATGACTTTATATTGTGGCGGTGGTGCTGCTTTTTCCTGGACTAATTCCTGTAAAAGGCTTTTATAATCAACAATTTTTATTATTGAAAAGAGTTTTTCAAGGCGTTTATTGAAAAGATCATGGATCAACTGATATACTTTTTCATAGCCTGCATCAAGATAAACCGCTGCAATAACAGCTTCAAAGGCATCGGATAAAATGGAATTTTTATCAAAGCCTCTGGAAAGCATTTCTCCTTTGCCAAGTTTGATAAACCTGCCAAGGTCAACAGATCTGGCCATATCTGCCAGGGCTGGCTCAGAGACAAGGTTGGATCTTAATTTTGAAAGTTCTCCCTCGTTTTTAGAAGGACTTTTTTCCATCAAAAGGTGCCCTATGCAAAGTCCTAAGACTGCATCGCCAAGGAATTCAAGCCGTTCGTTATTATGTGTGCAAGAATCCTGGTTTTCATTTAAAAAGGACCTGTGGCAAAGAGCTGTATTTAACAGAGATATGTCATTAAATGAATATTTGATATGGTTTTCCAGGGTATTTAAACCGGCATATTTTGCTTTATTTTCTTCCATGCGCATAATCAATGCTTTAAACAATGAATAATCAATATTGAGATTGCCAATGCCTGTCCCCATGGCAACACCTTTATTGAATTGTCCATGGAAATCAGAGCCGCCTGTGGCAAGCAGTTTCTTTTCATGGGCAAGTTTTTCATAAAACGATGTTAACGCATCATCGTGCCCTGTATAATAAACTTCCATGCCTGCAAGTCCATAAGTGATCAGGGTATCAATAAAATCTTCAAGTTGATGGCTTTGATTCAAGTTCAATATTCCAGGATGTGCAAGAACAGGAATGCCGCCGGCTTCAAGAATTGTTTTAATGGCTTTTGAACAGGAGACTTTATATTTTTCAACATAAGCAGGTTTGCCTTTACCAAGATATTTATCAAAAGCTTCTTTAAAACTTTTGATATATCCTTTTTCTTTCATAAGCTCTGCTATATGTGGACGGCCGGTTTGATCAGCACCAAACCGCTCTTCAACCTGTTCAATGGTTAGATTAAATCCAAGTGTATTTAATTTTTCAATGATGGCAGGATTTCTCTGCATCCTTGCTTTTTTTGCTTTATTTAGAATGGCATTGATATTTTTATCATAAACACTGAACCCATATCCGAGAAGATGAATACTTCCCAGATTCTTAAATTGTGCAGGGGGCTCGCAGGAAATTTCAACTCCGCAAATAAATTCCAGAGTATTGGATTGTGAATGTTTTAAGATTTCTTTGACACCATCGATGGTGTCATGATCAGTTATGGAAATAGCTTTGAGTTTTATTTTTTTTGCCAGATTTATGATTTCAATGGGAGAGAAAGAGCCATCTGAAGCTGTTGAATGTATATGAAGATCAATCAATGTACTATCTTGTTCACACTGCCTGGTTTTAATTGCAACTTAAATGCCAAGAGCCTTTTCCATATCTTCTTCGCGCTTTTTGCATTCAATGCACTGGGTGGTGACAGGTCTTGCCTTAAGCCGCTGAAGAGAAATATCTTCTTCACATGTTTCACATACCCCAAATGATCCATTATCAATGCGGACAATTGTTTTTTTGATTTTTTTGATAAGTTTATGTTCTCTGTCCCTGATACGCAGTTCAAAACTTCTATTGGATTCGTGGGAAGCCCTGTCAGTTGGATCAGGAAAATTTTCTTTTTGTTTGGTCATACCGGTTACAGTATCATCAGCATGGGAAACAAGCTCTTGAAGCCTGTCAGTTAAAAGATTTTTAAAAAATTCCAAATCTTTCTTTTTCATGGTATTTACCTTTATATTATATTTTGAAGAACATATACTAAAATAGTATACTGAAATTGATCAAAAAGTAAAGAATAAAATGGCTAATCATCTTCTGGTATATCCAGATTAAATAATTGCCTGCTCAGGTTGAGATAAAGGCTGTCATCTCTGTGGTCACCTGTGTTTCGTAAAAAAAGAATAGGGTCGTGGATGGTTCTGCTTGCTATGGCTTGTGTCATACGTTTGATTGCATCAATATCCTGTTGTGAAAGATGTTTTAAACCTGACAGGGTTTTTTTATATTCAATATCCACAATTGATGACATTTTATCGTTCAAAGCTTTGATAGTGGGGACAATGGCAAGGCCTTCCAGCCATCTGTGAAATTTCACCACAGCCTCTTCAATGAATCTCTGGGCTTTAATTGTCTCTTTGCCGCGCTGGTCAATATTGGATTCAACAATATTTTTCAGATCATCAATATCATATACATAGGCATTGGATATTGTATTGATTTTCGGGTCAATATCCCTGGGAACAGCTATATCAATAAAAAACAATGTGTTGTGATGCCTTTTTTTCATGGCAAGTTTAACCTGTTTTTCTGTCAGCACATAGTCTGTTGCACCGGTTGAACTGATGATTATATCAACATCTGTTAATGCATCTACCCTCTCTTCAAACTTGACAGGCTGTCCATTGAATTTTTGCGCAAGATCCACTGCATTTTTAAAGGTTCTGTTTGCCACAAGAATATTTTTCACTCTGTTGGATATTAGATGCTCCACTGCAAGTTCTGCCATTTCTCCGGCCCCGAGCAGCATAACACTCTTCTGGGATAAATCTGAAAATATTTTATTGGCAAGCTCAATGGCTGCATAGGAGATGGAAACTGCATTATCTCCTATGCCGGTTTCTTTTCTGACTTTTTTTGCAATGCTGAAAGCTTTGTGCATTAGGCGGTTGAGCAGCACTCCCGATGATTTATTACCCGCTGCTATTCGATAGGATTCTTTGATTTGTCCAAGAATCTGGGGTTCTCCCACCACCATTGAATCTAAACTTGATGCAACCTGGAACAGATGCATGATTGCATCATCGCCCTTAAATATATACAAAGAATCTTTAAATATGGAGACATCTATACCCCTTTGCAAAGAGATAAATTCAATAATTTTATCAATTTGTTCGCCATTAGAAGGAATATAGAGAATTTCAGTCCGGTTGCAGGTCGAAAATATAAGGCTCTCTTTAATATCTTTGTCCTGTTTTAATACTTCAAGTGCTGCTATTGTATCTTCTTGTGAAAAAGAGAGCTTTTCCCTGAGTTCAACAGGAGCGGTTTTATGGTTAGCGCCAATTAATATGATTTGAGGTAATATGTTTTGTGACATTCGTTTTATAATCTTTTTTATATAAAAGTTGTTTCAAATTTAAAAATAAATTTCCCTTTGCAGCTGGAATATGTTGGTCAATTATTTTGTAAAAGGTTGATGATGTCCGCCCAGCAGCATATTAACCCCGAGAAAAGTAAATATGATAATTAAAAATCCAATAATAGTCATTATGGCAGATTTTCGTCCCCGCCACCCTGCATAGAGGCGAAGATGAAGTAATGCAGCATACATAAGCCATGTTCCCACAGAAAATATCTCTTTGGGATCCCATCCCCAGAACCTGCCCCAGATGGCTTTTGCATAGATAAAGCCTGTAATAAGTCCAATTGTGAGCAAAGCAAATCCTGTTGTCAGACAGGTATATCCGACATTATCGAGAAGATCCAGTGATGGTAAACGTTTGAAAAAGAATCCAGGGCTTTTTGTCTTAATCCCTTTTTCCTGAAGCAGGTATAAAATCCCTGTGCCGCATGCCAGAGCCAAAGCTCCCTCTCCAGTAAATATGAGAATAATATGTGAATAAAGCCAGAAACCTTTTAATACTGAATTTTTTTCAATGGGCGCTTCGGGAAGAATCATGACAATCAGCATTGTGACAGACAAGAGAATTGAAGCAAAAAGTCCGAGAATTTTAAGATCAAATTTATATTGAAAAGCTAAAAACATGCATCCCAGGAAAAAAGCTGCAATGGATAAGCTCTGGGATAGGTTTTGTATGGGGAGCTGTTTTATTGTTATGGTATAGATTATCATGCTGACAAAATGGAGAACAACCGCCGTGGAAATCAGATAAAAAGCTGTTTTCTGCCAGCCTGATTTCTGGTTGAATAAAAACAATAAATATCCTGCCATGCTTGCAAAATAGAGCATGGTTGATATTTGCAACGCTATATCAGCTGTTTGAAGATTCATTATTTGTCTCTCCTCCAAGAAATAAAGTCTTTAGAAACAAGGTTTTCATATGAATATTTTTCCCCGAGAACATCACACAGGATCGAGTCTATTGTTTTTTTATCATTCTCTTTGATCAATCTAAGGACTCCTTTGTCAATAAGAGTATGGAATATCTGTTTATTATCATGGGAAGTATGGTTTGATAATAATAATTTTTTTCTGATATTACCCATCAAAGTTAAAAACTGCGCATATTCAGGGCCAAAAGAGTGTTCAAGTTCCTTTTTGATTGTCTTTGCCATTGCAGGGCTTGATCCACAAGTTGATATGGCAAGAATAAGATCACCTCTCTCAACAATGGAAGGCAGTATAAAATCACTTTTATCTGGGGAATCTGCTATGTTACAAAGGATATTGAGCCCTGCAGCATCATCTTTTATTTTTTGATTTAAATCACTATTATCAGTGGCAGCAAACACAAAAAACATATCCTTAAGGTCCTTTTTTTCATAATCTTTTTTTTTAAACTCAATGGACCCTGTCTGCAGATTATCAAATTCATCTGCAATCTGTCTGCTTATCACTTTGACCTTTGCATTGCATTTTTCAAGTGTGGCAGCTTTGCGCATTCCTACATTGCCTCCACCAACAACAAGACAAGGTTTATCTTTGATATCCATGAAAACAGGATAATATTTCATTGCAGCCTTTATTAAATCTATATTTATATAAAACAATTAATATATATTGCCCTGTTGTATTTTTCAATATTTTTTAAGTTTTTAAAAGAAATCAGATTGTTGAAATCAATTCATAATCATGAAATTTGCAATATCATATAACATATAATATATTGTAGTTACTTTTAATTTATTTGTTTACAATGTTAATGGGTTTGGTGATTTTGTGATAAAGTTTAAAATACCCTTTGTTCCAGTTTTATGTCTGATTGTATCAATCAGTCTATTGTATTCAAAAACATTGATTAATAATGGCAGATCATCTCAACCTTTTCAATCCAAAACCATTGCAAGGGTAACAGATAATATAATAACCATGCACTATCATGAACGGCCTCCTTATTATATAACAGGCTCCTTAGATGTTTATGGCTTGTGTGTTGACCCTGTTAAATTTGCATTTAAAAAGGCTGGTATAGCATTGTCCTGGGAAAAAACTCCGGCAAATCGACAACTTGATATTATAAGAAGTAATAGATCTAATGATTGTATAATAGGCTGGTTCAAAAATATTGAACGTGAAAAATATGCCAGATTTTCACATTATATCTACCAGGATCTACCTGCCATTGCCTTGGCAAGATCAGATAATAACAATATATTATCCAACCAGACTTTAGAAGAAATTTTAAGTAATCCTGACCTGGTTTTATTAAAAAAAAGAGGGTATTCCTATGGAAATTTTATTGATACAAAGATTTCAAAGCTGAATCCTAATCAGGTAATAACCAGTGCCAAAAATATTGGAATGCTTGAAATGATTTATTCCAAACGAGCAGATTATTTTTTTATTTCAAAGGAAGAAGCGTTGAACTTGACTGTAAGCTCAGGGCTGTCTGATAGACTGTTCAAGTTTATTCATTTTTCAGATATGCCCCAGGGCAATAAACGTTATCTTCTTTTCAGCCATAAAGTGGATGAACAAGTCATTGAAAAAATTAATACAACATTAAAACATTATGTCAGTGAAACATTTTGATGCTTTACATATAAGGGGAAAATATTTGAATCATAGAAAAATAGTATCACTTCTATCCATTATTTTATTGCTCATCTTCACTGTTTTTTTATTTTTCTATGAAAGTTATGCTTACAATGGGGCACAATCCCGTATTGATGAACATGCTCATATTGTAGCAGATGCACTCTGGAATTCTAATCCCCAGGGCGCTTCTGAATACCTATACCTTGCTTCTAAATCCCAAAATTATCAACAGATTGTTATTACAAATACAAATGGAAAAATATTTCATAAAACTATTGGGGAAGATCCTGCTCCGATTGAGAGTCTGTTTATCTCTCTTAATCTTATCAGCCAAAAATATCTGACATCAGAGATCATCCACAAAGGGAAAATAATTGGCAGAATTGATGCGATATGGAATTGTGATACCATATATTTTGAGCTTTTTATCCTATTGGTTCTAATCATGATTTATACGATTTTCCATCTTATTTTCCAAATATTGTATTCTAAGCAATTGTTGGAAAATGATGTTGCAGAACGTACAAAAGAGCTATCTGACTTAAATTCTGCGCTGAAATTAGAAGTTAAAGATCATAAACAGGCAAGGCAGGCTTTAATGAAAAGCCAGGAACTATATCGCCTGATTGCAGAAAATGCCACAGATGTAATATGGATGACTGATATGGATTTTAATTTTACTTATATCAGTCCTTCGACATTTCAAATGGGTGGATTTACTCAAGAGGAAATGCTTGCAAAAACTCTGGACAAAACTGTATTACCAGATTCATTGGAAAAGCTTGTAAGCTTATACAATGAAATTTTACACCTGATAAAGGCCGGCGACCCCGAAGGTTGGAAATCAAAAATTATTGAAGTTCAAGAGTATAGCAAAGGTGGCAGTATAATTGAGACTGAAATAAATGTAAGAATTTTTGCCGACTATGATAATAAGCCTGCAGGCATACTGGGAATAACCCGTGATATTACCCATCAAAAATTGATGGAAAAAAAGCTTAAAGAGAGTGGAAAAAAATATAGAAATATCCTTGGCAATATGGATGATGGCTATTTTGAAGTAGATCTTGCAGGAAGTTTTACCTTTTTTAATAATTCCATGTGCAGGATGCTTGGATATCCATGTGATGAATTAATGGGAACCAATAACCAGGAATACATGGATAATGAAAATGCTAAA
>CAZYDL010000165.1:0-7801 GCA_964646305.1 uncultured Desulfobacula sp.
TCAGTTATTGCTCAAATTAACATTTGAGCAATACTCTCTTTGATTCTATCTGTTTTGTTCAAAGTTTTGCAAAATTGTGATTCTATGTTAGCCATTTCATGATAAAAAGGTGTTCTGTCAAATTTGATATATGGTTTGTCATTAAATAATCCAGCATTGCAGCCTGGACTTTTGACAGGATCAAATCCTGGCCTTTTTAATTCGTGTGGAAGTCCGTGAAGCCTGCATATCATTGGTCGAAACTGGTATAAAATACAGAGATCATTTTCATTTAAAGGGCAGTTAATTTTATGGCTTTTGATTGTCCCGGGCTGGCTAAAGGTTGTATTATAATAATTTTGTGCCCTGTTTAAAATATCTGCCTGTCTGTTTTTATCAAGTCCATTAAAGCCATGGAGCAGATAAGCTTTTTCAATATGTGTATGATGGAAAAACAGGGACTTACAGCAATTATCTTCACAGCCATTACATTGGAAAAAATAGCCTGAGGCAATCTGGTTCCAGGTTTTATCCATGCTGTCAAAAAGGTCTATAAGCGGCTTAAATATTTCAGGTTCCATGAGTGTGATTAAATTATACCAATTAAACTATACCAGGGGAAACGGGCTTGGGAAAAAAAGCCTGGAGTAAAGATTTAAGGCATATCTGTCGGTCATGCTGGCAATTAAATCACAAACAGTGCGTTTCAGAGGATTCTTTGAAGAATCCCATGGAGCCATCTCCATTTTTTCCAACTCTTTTTGCAGTGTTTCAGGGTCATCGAGAAGATAGTTGTAAAGTCCAATGATTATTTTTTTTGCTTTTAGGAACTCATTGTGAACCACAGGGGATCTATAGACCTTATCGTATAAAAATTTGCGCAGCATTGTCATGGCATGGAATGTATCTTTGCCCATGCTGAGAATAAATTTGCCATTTTCAGGGCCGCTGTTATACACTAATTGCTCAATCATACTGCTTGCCCTTTCAGAGTGTGTTCTGCCAAGTCTTTTTATGCAGATTCCCGGAACTTCATGGGGCAGGATAACCTTGGCTCTCAAGGCATCATCAAGGTCGTGGTTTAAATAGGCAATAATGTCGGCAACCCTGACTACTCTTCCTTCAATAGTGATTGCAGTATCTCCCGGGGTTGATGGAAGAATATTGCCAAAGCCTTTGGAATGTTTAAGTATGCCGTCTCTTACTTCCAGGGTCAGATTCAGGCCCTCTCCTGAGTTCTCAAGACAATCCACCACCCTTAAGCTTTGATCGGAATGTGAGAAATGAGAAGAATAGACTTCTACAAGTGCCATTTCTCCACCATGTCCAAAGGGTGTGTGGCCAAGATCATGCCCCAGTGCAATGGCTTCTGCAAGATCTTCATTAAGACGCATGGCCCTTGTTATATTTCTGGCAATTTCTGCAACCTCAAGAGTGTGGGTAAGCCGGGTTCTGTAGTGATCACCAAGGGGGGATAGAAAAACCTGGGTTTTGTGCTTCAAACGTCTGAAAGAGTTGGAATATACAATGCTGTCCCTGTCAAGCTGAAAAGGTGTTCTGATATTGCAGATGTTTTTTGTTTTATCTTTACGCCCGGCATTGGTGCTGAGTGCACCAAATTCGGATACAAAGCTTTTTTCTCTGATTTGAAATTGTTCTCTTATGCAAGGTTTTGTGTCTGCAAAATTTTTATTTATATATCTATTTTCTTTTGTCATAAATTTAGTATTGAATAAATCTTGAAATTCAATAAAATAATATGTAGTTAATCATTAAGAGTTCATTGAACGCTTTTGACACTTGTTACACAATAGAATAATTTTTAGCAACTATTTTCTATTAATAAACAAAGTTGGGGAAAATTGGCGTTTTGTAAAAGCCTGCTGCTGTAGATATTGGTCTGCTCACATGCATTATATTAATCTGTAATAGTTTAAGAGAATGGTTTTAATTTGGATTATAAATATTATATGAACCTGGCACTGGACCAGGCTAAAAAAGCATTTGACAGGGGTGAATTCCCAGTTGGATGTGTGATTGCGGATGCTGACCAGGTTATTGTCAGTGGTGCAAGGAGAGGAACTAACACACCAGGGGCAGTGTTTAGCGAAATAGATCATGCCGAGATAAGAGCCTTAAAACATCTTGAAACCATTAATAAACCTTTTGTGTCGGAAAAGTTAACTCTTTTTTCAACCATGGAACCCTGCCTTATGTGTTTTGGAGCAATTCTCCTGGCAGGTATAAAAAAGATAGTGTATTCTTTTGAAGATCCTATGGGTGGGGGGACAGCGTGTGATTTAAGCAAACTGCCGCCTTTATATGCAAAATCCGGGATTCATGTCATTTCTGGTGTGTTACGTCAAAAAAGTCTTGATCTTTTTTATGATTTTTTTAATAAAGAGACAAATTTATATTGGAAGGATAGTTATTTAGAACGTTATACTCTGGAACAAAAAAAGATAAAACTGTCTTAAAAAACAAATAATACTTGCATTTTTTTTTGCGGGTCGTTATAATTGCAGGGTTATACTTGTTCTATTAAATTTAGCATTATGTACTTGCAGGAGGTGTAAAAATAGCTAAGCGAGGAAGACAGGATCAGACAAGTGTCAATAAGGGAATCAGGGCGAGTCAGGTTCGTGTTATAGGCTCTGATGGTGAGCAGATAGGTATTGTGCCCATTGAAGAGGCATTAAAGATTGCCGGAGAGGATGCTCTTGACTTGGTCGAGGTCTCACCCGGCGCAAAGCCACCTGTCTGCAAGATAATGGATTTTGGGAAATTTAAATACGAGCAGACCAAAAAAAAGCAGGAGGCAAAACGTAAACAGAGAAGTACCCAGATAAAGGAAATAAAGGTAAGGCCAAAAACAGATGATCATGATCTTGCAACAAAGGTTCGCCATATTGAGAAATTTATCAGCAAAAATGATAAGGTCAAAATTACTCTGGTTTTTCGAGGCAGGGAATTTATTTTAAAAGAACAGGCCAATCAGGTCTTGGAAAAACTTGTTTCCATGACTGAAGAATTTGCACAGGTCGAACAAGCCCCTAAGTTTGAAGGACGTGTCATTACTATGCTTTTAGGGCCGAGATAGTCTAAGTTATTTCACTTTAATCTAATAGCCAAACTGCTTTAAATATATAGTAAATGTATGGTGATATATTGTGAGAGTTTATAAATATATCACCATCTCTTTTTGTAAATTGTATTAAATAGAGAGGATGAAATGCCAAAAATTAAAACTTGCAGAGCAGCTGCCAAACGTTTTAAAAAAACAGGATCAGGGAAATATAAATTCAGGAAATCCCATTCCAGCCATATACTAACCAAAAAAACCACCAAGAGAAAAAGATCTTACAGGTTGGATCAGATGGTTGATAAGGATAATATGAAAGAAGTCAGACGCTTGTTGCCCAATGGATAGATGCTTTCTGACTAACAGGCAATATCAGATTTTCAGTCAATCAGGAAATCAGTTTAAATAGAGAATGGATAAATTGCTCACAATAGAGCATGAAGGAGTTTTTTCACAATGAGAGTCAAAAGAGGGTTTAAAGCAAGAAGACGCAGAAATAAAGTGCTTAAACTTGCCAAAGGTTTTAGAGGCGGGAGAAGTAAATTATATCGAACTGCAGCAGACGCTGTTGATAAGGCGTTGATGTATGCATATAGAGACAGAAGAGTAAGAAAAAGAGATTTTAGAAAGCTCTGGATAGTTAGAATTAATGCGGCTGCAAGGATGAATAAACTTTCATACAGCAAATTCATCAATGGTCTTAAGCTTGCGGGCAGCGAACTTGATCGGAAAGTATTGGCTGATCTTGCAATATCTGATCCAGGTGCTTTTTCACAACTGGCATCACTTGCCACAGCAAAACTATAAGTATTTGAGAGGGTGTTTTGCAAAATAGTATTATTGATATTGAAAAACAAGCTCTGGCCAGTATAAACAAGACTGATGATTTTGATCAGCTAGAACAGCTTTCCACAAAATATCTTGGCAGAAAAGGCGTGCTTACTGGATTTTTGAGAAATATTTCTTCTCTGCCCGTGGAAGAGCGTCCCACTGCTGGCAAGAATGCAAATATTCTAAAGGGTAAGCTTGAAAAAATATTTAAAAATGCCTTTTTAAAACTTGACAGTGCAAAAGAAAAGGATTTTACAGGCATTGATGTTACGATTCCAGGCAGACTGGCTCAAGCAGGTTCTCTTCACCCCATTACCCAGGTTGCCAATGAGATTTGTGATATTTTTTTAAGGCTTGGATTTGATATTGCAGAAAGCCCTGAAGTTGAAACAGATTATTATAATTTTGAAGCTTTGAATATCCCCAAATATCATCCTGCGCGGGATATGCAGGATACTTTTTATGTATCGGAAAATATTGTCTTAAGAACTCACACATCCCCGTCTCAGCCCCGTGTCATGGAAAAAACCAAACCCCCCATAAGAATTATTTCACCTGGAAAGGTTTTCAGATGCGATTCAGATGTTACCCATACTCCCATGTTTAATCAGGTTGAGGGTTTAATGGTGGATAAAAACGTCTCTTTTGGAGATTTAAAGGGAATTTTAACCACTTTTATTCATCAATTTTTTGATAAACAGACATCTTTAAGATTCAGACCAAGTTTTTTCCCTTTTACTGAACCAAGTGCAGAGGTTGATATTCGTTGCGTCATGTGTAAAGGCAAGGGCTGCAGGATTTGTTCAAAAACAGGATGGCTTGAAGTACTGGGTTCTGGAATGGTTCACCCTGCTGTTTTTGAAAATGTCGAATACGACATCAACAAATACACAGGATTTGCCTTTGGTATGGGAATTGAACGTCTTGCCATGCTTAAGTTTGGCATTGATGATATAAGAAAATTTTTTGAAAACGATATCCGTTTTTTAAGGCAGTTTTAATTATGAAAGTCAGTTTAAACTGGTTAAAAGAGTATGTACATGTTGATCTTGAGCCTTTAATAATTGCAGAAAAATTGACCATGGCAGGCCTTGAAGTAGAAGCTGTGGAAGAGAGATATGATTATTTTGATAATATTGTTGTTGCAAAAGTTGTTGAAGTTAAACAGCACCCCAACGCAGATAAATTATCTGTCTGTCAAGTAGATGCAGGTAGAGATGATCTGATTCAGATTGTCTGTGGTGCACCCAATGTCCATGAAAATATGTTTGTACCCTGTGCCCTTCCCGGAGCTGTCCTTCCTGGAGATTTTAAAATCAAAAAGGGAAAGCTTAGAGGAGAAGTGTCCGCCGGCATGCTGTGCAGTGCTGCTGAATTAAAACTTGAGATTGATGCTGCAGGAATTATGGATCTTAAAGGTGATTTTGTTCCAGGCAGCCCCCTTGAAGAAGCATTAATGCTTTCAGATATTATCTATGAAATCGATTTGACCCCAAATAGGCCTGACTGCCTTAGCTATATTGGTGTGGCTCGTGAAGTCGGGGCTTTTATGGATCCATTACAAAAGATATCATTGCCCGATTATACACTTCCACAGGAAAAAATTAATAATATTTCCATCCATGAACATGCCAAAGTCCAAATCCTTGATCCTGATCTCTGTCCAAGATACAGTGCAGGCCTTTTATTTGATATTAAAATTGAACCTTCTCCTTTCTGGCTCCAGGAAAAATTAGAATCCATAGGGCTTACACCTGTAAATAATGTTGTTGACATAACAAATTTTGTCATGATGGAAACAGGCCAGCCCCTTCATGCCTTTGATTTTGATGAAGTTGCAAAGGGTGAAATTATTGTCAGAAGAGCAGGTCAAGACAAACTATTCACCACGCTGGATAATAAAGAACATAAACTTGAGTCAGATATGCTCATGATTTGTGATGGTGAGAGGCCGGTTGCCCTTGCAGGAGTGATGGGTGGTGAGAATTCAGAAATTTCTGATTCCACAACAAAAGTACTTGTGGAGAGTGCATATTTTAATCCTGTTTCCATAAGAAAAACTGCAAAAAAAACCGGAATAGCAACCGATGCTTCCCATAGATTTGAGAGGGGAGCTGATCCTGATGGTACGGTAAATGCCTTGAACAGGGCTCTTGCCTTGATAGCTCAAGTTTGTGACAGGGCAAGTATTGCAAAAGATATTATTGATGAACATCCGCAAAAGATTGCCCCTGTTTCAATTGATTTGAGCTGTGATGCTCTGAACATGAGGCTTGGTACAAAATTAGGTGCCAATGAAATTAAACATATACTTGAGTCAGTGGATTTTGAAGTAAAAAAAATAGATGATGCAAGGCTTAATGTCGGCATACCATCATTTCGAGTAGATGTTGCAAGGCCTGAAGACCTTTCCGAAGAGATAGCAAGACTCTGGGGATATAATAATATTAAAACAAGTTATCCTCTAATTGCTGCACAGGGCAAACTCCTTGATAAAAAAATCCTGCTCAGGGCAGATATTAGGCGGGCAATGACAGGGTTTTCTTTTTTTGAAGCAATTAATTATAATTTTATTAATGAAAATTCATGCAATAGACTAAACTTGTCTGATCAAGATAAAAGAAGAGAAGTTGAAACTATTTTAAACCCGATTTCCGACCAGATGTCGGTTTTAAGGAGTTCTCTGATACCAGGACTTCTTGAGACAATGAAAAAAAATATCTCCCAGCAGGCAGATTCATTAAAGTTTTTTGAGATCGGCAAAATTTTCTTTGCCACACAAAAGGGTTCTCTGCCTGAAGAGACAGAAGTCGTTGCAGCTCTTATGACAGGTAATAGATTCGATCAATCCTGGTATTCAAAAAAAGCTAAGCTTGATTTTTTTGATCTCAAGGGTGTGCTTGAAGGCCTTTTCCATGGCCTGATGGTTAAAAATATTAGCTTTGAAAAGATTGAAGATGACAGCTTTCCTTATTATCAAAATGGTTATGCAGCCAATATTAAGGCAGGGGATTCCATCATTGGCAACCTTGGAAAAATCAATGAAAAAGTTTTAAAAAATTATGGATTAAAGCAGGAGGCATTTGTTTTTGATCTTAATTTTAAAGATTTGCAGGCTTTGATTCCAGAATCGGTTGCAGCTGAACCTTTGCCAAAATTCCCTTCTGTTGCACGGGATATTACAATTATTGTGGACAAATCAATAACAATTGGGGCAATTTTGGAACAATTTGAAAAGATTTCACACAAACAATTTTTGATTGAAAAAGTTTTTCTTTTTGATGCCTTTGAAGGTCAATCACTTTCAGAAAATAAAAAATCTTTGTCATTCCGGCTTGTTTACAGGGCTGCAAATAAAACCTTAAAAGAGAAGAATATAAAAAAACTGCATACAAATATTTCAAAAACTATTATTGATCTCTTTAATGCAGATTTGCCGGAATGATGGGTACAAAGATGTATGTGAACTAAAAATTGTCCATATACAAGGCGCCGGGCTCGAAGAGATGCGCATGCATACAATTTTGAAACCTACTATGGTACATGAGGCCAGTTTGAAAATTTGGCAAAATTTTGCAGCAACAAAGTCGATGGGTGAGTTTTAGTTTGAAGACTAATTATAAATTGACAAATCAGATAGGGTTTGGTAAGTTTACTGGCTAATGCGGGCATAACTCAGCTGGTAGAGTGCAAGCTTCCCAAGCTTGATGTCGCGAGTTCGAGTCTCGTTGCCCGCTCCAGCTTTAGCCAGGTGGTTTAAAGCTATTAGCTGGCAGATTAGGTTCCATTGATGGGAGTTAGATACAATCTGAACCTTTGAATTTCCAGGGTAAAGATTTTGTTAAAGTTGTAGTAGGAACGGGCATCTGCCCGTTTTTGTATTTAAGGATGCAAAAGAAAGAGTATATG